>JAFYRC010000160.1 GCA_017547065.1 Tidjanibacter sp. | reverse complement strand
GCACCGAGAAGAGGGTTGCGCCACTCTCACCCACGGTGAACGAACCGAACTCGGTGAAGATGTTTGGCTCCTCTACACCGTTCAGATTACAGTTGCTCTTGATCTGTGCAACGATCTCTTCGGCCATATATTCGTAGTCGTAGTCGAAGTTGAGCGAGTTCTTAATGGGGAATCCGCCACCGATATTAAGGCTGTCAAGCTCGGGACAAATCTTCTTCAGATCGCAGTAAACCTGAATACACTTGCTCAACTCGTTCCAGTAGTAGGCGGTATCCTTCATACCTGTATTAATAAAGAAGTGGAGCATTTTGAGCTTGTACTTCTTATTGCCCTTGATGCGCTTCTTGTAGAAATCAACGATGTCGTTGTAGCGAATTCCGAGTCGCGAAGTATAGAAGTCAAACTTGGGCTCCTCCTCTGCCGCAATGCGGATACCGAGCTTACAGGGCTTCTCCAGAAGCTCGTCATACTGATCCAACTCCTCCTTGTTATCGAGCACGGGGATGGTGTTCATGAAGCCGTTGTTAATGAGGCCTGCAATGTTCTCCACATAGGCCTGACGCTTGAAACCGTTGCATACGGTGTACATATCCTTGTTAATCAGACCCTGCTCATAGAGGGCGTTGATGATGTGGATATCGTATGCCGAGGATGTTTCGAGGTAGATGTCGTTCTTCAAAGCCTCCTCCAACACGAAGGAGAAGTGCGACGACTTGGTACAGTAGCAATAGTTGTAGGAACCCTTGTAGTCCACCTTTGCCATTGCCACATTGAAGAGCCTCTTGGCCCTCTGGATTTGCGATGAAATTTTGGGAAGATAGGTAATTTTCAGAGGTGTACCATACTGCTTGATGATATCCATCAGGGGCACGTCGTGAAAATAGAGCTCGTTGTCTTCAACGGAAAATTCGCCTTGTGGCCAATCGTAGGTCTGCTCAATAAGGTCGATGTATTTATTCTTCATCGCAACAAAATTATGAATTAATTTCAATCCAACTCGTCTACATTGTCAAAAAATCAGCAAAGTAATCGAGTTACTTTTCCCTAAAAATGCACCACAAAGCAAATAAATCTTTTTGAGATTTTCAATAATTTTCCCCATTTATATGCAATTTGGCACATTTTACTGACTTTTTGGCAGAGTTTTCACAAAAAATCATTACTTTTGGCAGTTATTTATAAACATAAGAGAGTCAAACAAATAAACAACATAGGGCTATGACCACACAAATCAACGCACTTGTCGCACGCTACATTGCCGACAGCACACGACTTATCATCCCAAACATCGGCACTCTGCTCCGTCGCAAGGAGAGTGGAGAGATTGTATTTATGGAGATGCTCAAAAAGGGCGATGGCACGCTCAACGCTCTGGTTGGTGCACACTTCCAGCTTTCGGATGCGCAAGCTGCCGAGGCTGTTGAGAACTACACCGCCGCAATCCGCAAGGGACTCGACACCAACAAGAAGTTCATCATGGATGGCGTGGGTGTGTTGCTGGTTGGCACCAACGGAAACATAGAGTTCATCTTCAACCCCTCGGCCCAGACCATTGACGCCGTACAACCCAAGGAGGAGCCCATCGTTGTAATGGAGGTGGAGGAAGAGGTCGCCACCGAGCCCAGCACAGCTGAGCCCGAGGTTGTGGAGGAGCCCGCAATCGTGGAGCTCAACACAGAGGATAGTGTTGACACTGAGCCCATTGCAGAGCCCACAGAGGAAGTTTCCACCGAGCCCACCGAGGATGCTCCCAAGGGCAGCAAATTGGAGGCCCTCTACGACGACGAGGAGGACGAGCCCGTAGCCGACAAGGTGCGCAAGAGCATCGACTTTGAGGCCATCAAGTCCAAGTTGAACATCAAGAGAAGGCCCGCAAAGAAGAGCTCGCTTCACATCAAGATTGACGCCATCACCATCCTGGCGATCGTGTCGGGCCTCATCGCCATCGGCACACTCATCTGGGGCATGATTCCCAACCACGCACCGCTGGACATCGACACCCCCATCGAGATTGTGGAGGAATAGGGCAAGGGAGTTGAGAATTGAGAATTGAGAATTGAAAATTGAAAAACATTGACGGACAACGGGAGACGTTTGACGGTCAATGTTAGATAAACACATAGAGTGAATATCGCGGAGGAAATTTTGTGCGAAGCGAGGGCTGTGAGTCCGCAGTTTGCTTGACGCAAATGAGGAACTCGCAGGCCCGAAGGTTGATACAAAATTCACCCACGAGATGCGCTCGACAAAGTAAGATATGGACGAACTATTTAGCATAAAACAACGCTTCGGCATCATCGGCAATAGCGAAGCACTCAACAGAGCCATAGAGATGGCCCTGAGGGTAGCTGCAACCGATTTGTCGGTGCTGATTAGCGGCGAGAGCGGCGTGGGTAAGGAGTTTTTTCCGCAGATTATCCACACCCACAGCGCTCGCAAACACGGTAAGTACATTGCCGTAAACTGCGGTGCCATCCCCGAGGGAACCATCGACTCCGAGCTCTTCGGCCACGAGAAAGGCTCCTTCACGGGCGCCATTGAGGCACGTAAGGGTTATTTTGAGGAGGCCGATGGAGGTACCATTTTCCTCGACGAGGTGGCCGAGCTACCCCTCTCCACCCAGGCACGCCTGTTGCGTGTGTTGCAATCGGGCGAGTTCATGAGGGTTGGCTCCTCCAAGATTCAGAAGACCAACGTGAGGGTGGTGGCCGCAACCAATGTGGACCTTCCCCTGGCCATCGCCGAGGGTCGTTTCCGCGAAGATCTCTACTACCGACTCGGCACGGTACCCATCGTAGTACCCGCCCTGCGCCAGCGTAGGGACGATATTTATCTACTCTTCCGCAAGTTCGCTTCGGACGTGTCGGTGCGCTACCAGATGCCCGCAATCTCGCTCGACGAGGGTGCACGCCACCTGCTCGAGAACCACTACTGGAAGGGTAACATACGCCAACTCAAAAACGTGGCCGAGCAAATCTCCGCCATCGAGGAGGCAAGGCTCATCACCGAGCCCATCCTGCGTAAGTACCTCCCCGCGGCAGGTAGTGGCCAGGCTGCAATGGTTATGGGCGGCCCAGCCGAGAGCGACTTTACCGACGAGAGGGAACTTCTCTACAAGATTCTTTTCGACTTGAAAAGCGACATGAACGACATCAAGCGCATGCTCATCGAGATGAACGGCGGCTATGCTCCACACTCGGAGCCCACAGCACAACCCGTAACACCCGTGTCGGCCCTGCTCCAACCCCATACACCCCACCACTATGTGCGTGAGGCGCAGGAGACCATCGGCGAAGAGGTGTTCGAGGAGCCCGCAAAACCCCTGTCGAAGGAGGAGAAGTTACGTGAGGAGATTCTGAGAGCCCTGCGCCACAATGGAGGCAAACGTAAGGAGGCCGCCAGGGAGCTCTTCATGTCGGAGCGCACCCTCTACCGCAAAATCAACGAACTCAACATTGACGTCAAAAACATCTAAACCATTAAGACCATGAACGTTAGCAACATCATACGCCGTATGGCACTCGTATTGATGGTGGCCCTCACAGCCATCTCTCTGAGCGGTTGCACCATCAAATACTCCTTCTCGGGTGCTTCGATTCCTTTGGAGGCAAAGACGGTAAGTATTGCATACTTCCCCAACAACGCCCCAATGGTAGCCCCCACTCTGAGTTCCACCCTCACCGATGGCCTGCAAGATAAGTTCGCACGCCAGACCAAGTTGCAACTCGTACCCTCCAATGGCGACCTTGCCTTTGAGGGCGAGATTACCAACTACACCTCCACTCCTGCGGCCATCACGGCCAACGAGACTGCTGCGATGAACCGCCTGACCATCACCATCAAGGTGAAGTATACGAGCATCTACGAGCCACAGTTCAACTACAACAAGTCGTTCAGTGCCTTTGCCGAGTATGATGCCAACTCGCTCCTCCAAGACGTGCAGGACACCCTCATTCAGGAGATCTGCGAACAACTCATTCAGGACATTTTCAACGCCGCCGTGGCCAACTGGTAATAAATGAGGCCATAAGACTATGGGAACATTTTTCAAAGACAAATCCCCCAACACCAAAGAGGTAGCCGAGTTGTGCGGACAATTCCCCTGGTGGAGTGCCGCCCATGTTGCCGCCTCCGAGCTGGGTGTGCCCACCAAGGAGAGCCACCTTCTTCCCACCCGTCTGCGTAGTCGACGCCTTCCGAGTGCCTCGTTGCTGAAAGAGATTAGGCCCGAGGAGTTTGAACGTAGCGAAATGCTCGGCCTGATTGACGCCTTCATCCACTCGGGCGACCACCACAAAATCGTCATCGAGGAGTCGACCACCGAAGACTCCCTGACAACCTCTTTCAACAGCGCCGAGGAGGACGAAGAGGAGTTTTTGAGTGAGGATTTGGCCGAAATTTATGCCAAACAGGGCCTTTTTGAGCAGGCAATTGAAATATATCAAAAATTAAGTTTGCAAATTCCGCAAAAAAGTATTTATTTTGCCGAACTTATTGAGCAACTAAATGCCCAAAAGAGATTGACAGAAAAATAATTATAAAATTTATAGCACAATGTACACTTTTCTTGTAGTATTGATCCTCATCGCCAGCATCATCCTCATCTTGGCTATTTTGGCCCAGAGCCCCAAGAGCGGTATGGCTGCAAACTTTGGCGCATCGAACCAGGTAATGGGTGTTCGTCAGACCGCCAACTTCCTTGAAAAAACCACTTGGTATGTAGCAATTGCAATCGTTGTTTTGAGCTTGCTCTCGACCGTTGCAATGTCGAGCTACAAAAAAGCTTCGGCTCCCCAGAGCGACTCGGTTATCGAGCAGTTGATGGAGACCACCGAGGAGGCACCCGTAATGCCCAACCAGGTTGAGGCTACCGCCGAGTAATTCGGGTAGAGGATAGCAAAACACAACAAGGGGCCGTTCTGTGTGAACGGCCCCTTGTTATTTTTAGCTATTAGCGGTCAGCAATCAGCTAAAATATCTACTCTCTACCTACCAGTTCATCGAGCCAGGCCTGGTTGTTGAGATACCAGCGCACGGTCTTTTCAAGACCCTCGGCAAACTGGAGCGTAGGCTCCCAACCAAGTTCGTTCTTAATCTTGGTGCTGTCTATGGCATACCTCAAATCGTGGCCCGCGCGATCAGTAACGTGGGTAATCAAGTGGTCCGAGTGGCCCTCGGGATTGCCCAGAAGCCTATCCACCGTGGCAACCAACAGACGCACAAGGTCGATATTGCGCCACTCATTGAAGCCGCCAATATTGTATGTGTCACCCACCCTACCCTCGTGGAACACAAGGTCGATGGCACGAGCATGGTCCTCCACATAGAGCCAATCCCTCACATTCTCGCCCTTACCATACACGGGCAGTGGTTTGCCCTGACGGATATTGTTGATAAAGAGCGGAATGAGCTTCTCGGGATACTGGTTGGGGCCATAATTATTAGAGCAGTTGGTCACCACCGTAGGCAGACCATAGGTGTCGTGGTAGGCCCTCACAAAGTGGTCGCTCGACGCCTTGCTCGCACTATATGGGCTGTGTGGCGAATAGGGGGTCTGCTCCGTGAACAATCCCTCGCCGTGCTCCAATGCGCCATAGACCTCGTCGGTGGAGATGTGGTAGAAACGGCAACCCTCAAAGCCCGCCTCTCGCTCGCCCCAACACTCCCTTGCCACCTGCAACAGAGTGAGAGTACCCATCACATTGGTGCGGGCAAAAACAAAAGGCTCTGCAATGCTGCGGTCCACGTGGCTCTCGGCGGCAAGGTGAATCACACCGTCGATGTCGTAGGTGCGGAAAATGTTCTTCATACCCTCGTAGTCACACACATCACCTTGCACAAAGTTATAATTGGGCATCCCCTCTACATCTTTGAGGTTTGCCAAGTTACCCGCATAAGTGAGCAGGTCAAGGTTTACGATGCGGTAGTGGGGGTATTTGTTCACAAACAACCTCACCACGTGCGAGCCAATGAAGCCCGCGCCGCCCGTTATCAGTATATTACGCTTGTAGTTCATCCAAACACTTCTTTAACGACTCCCTCCACTCGGGGATGCTCACCCCAAAGGTAGTCATGAATTTCTTTTTATCCAGCACAGCATAGTGGGGCCTTGCCGCACGAGCGCCATACTCGGCAGTAGTGCAAGGCACAATCTCACATCCCTCGTGACCCGCAAGGCGTGCAATCTCCTTGGCAAACTGCCACCAACTACACTCGCCAAGGTCTGTATAATGGTAGAGCCCCTCACGGAAGTTGCGCTCCGTAATAATCCCCACGAGAGCCTCCGCAAGGTCGCCGGCATAGGTGGGCGTTCCGAGCTGGTCACTCACCACCCTCACGCTCTCACGCTCGGCTGTAAGGCGCAACATCGTCTTCACGAAGTTGGCCCCAAACTCGGAGTAGAGCCACGCCGTGCGCACAATGATGTGGTGGCAACCGCTCGCCTGCACTGTCCTCTCACCCGCAAGTTTGGTACGCCCATAGGCATTCACGGGCTGTGGATTGCTCTCCTCGGTGAGCATTGCACAACAACCACCCATGAAGACATAGTCGGTGGAGATGTGCACCAAAAGGGCATCGTTCCTCTTGGCCGCCTCGGCCAGGTAGCCCACAGCCACAGCATTGAGCATGTGTGCCCTCTCCTCGTCCTCCTCCGCACGCTCCACATTGGTGTAGGCAGCGCAATTTATGATTATATCTATGTGGTTATCAGCCACATAACCCAACACAGCCTCGCGATTTGTGATATCCAACTCGGCTACATCGGTAAAAAGGTAGTCGTCGGAGGCAACACCATACCCCCTCTCCACAGCCCTACGCACACTGCGCCCCAGCTGTCCCTCGGCTCCCGTAACTAAAATTCGCATACTTCGTTCAAATTTGGCCACTTCTGGTCCTTCTCCGAAAGAGTCAACTCGTCCTCCGGCAGGGGCCACTCGATACCAATGGCGGGGTCGTTCCAAGCAATGCCACCCTCCACCTCGGGGTGGTAGTAGTCGTCGCACTTATACTGGAACACCGTATCTTCCTCCAAGGCCACATAGCCGTGGGCAAAGCCCTTCGGTATGAAGAGTTGGCGGTGATTGGTGCCACTCAACTCAACGGCTACGTAGCGACCATAGGTGGGGCTCTCGGGCCTAATATCCACAGCCACGTCCAGCACCCTACCCCTCACCACGCGCACAAGTTTCGCCTGGGCGTGGGGCTCCTTCTGGAAGTGTAAGCCACGCAACACGCCACGGCCCGAAAGGCTCTCGTTGTCCTGCACAAACTGCACGTCCAATCCCGTAAGTTCGGCAAACTTACGATTGGAAAAACTCTCAAAGAAGTATCCCCTCTCGTCGGCAAACACCCTCGGCTCGATAATCAGAAGGCCCTCAATGTCGGTCTTTACAACTTTCATCTCTTCTCGGCAAGTTTAAGCATATATTGTCCATAGGCATTGCCACGCATAGGCTCGGCCAACTCCCTGAGCCTATCGCTCGTAATCCAACCCTTGCGCCATGCAATCTCCTCCAAGCAGGCAATCTGCACTCCCTGACGGCTCTGCACCACCTCCACAAACGAGGCTGCATCAAAGAGACTCTCCTGGGTGCCCGTGTCGAGCCAAGCAAAACCTCGACCCAGTTGCTGCATCCTAAGGCGTCCACGTTCAAGGAGCACCTTGTTCACATCCGTAATCTCCAACTCGCCACGCTGTGAGGGAGCAATGTTGTGGGCCACCTCCACCACCTCATTGGTGTAGAAGTAGAGGCCCGTCACGGCATAGTCGCTCTTGGGTTCGGCAGGTTTCTCCTCAATGGAGAGCACCCTACCCTCAGCATCCACCTCAGCAACACCAAACCTTGTGGGATTGGGCACTCGGTAGCCAAAGATGGTCGAAAGGCCCTCACCCTCGGCACACTCCACAGCTTGCTGGAGCATACCTGTGAAGCCCTGACCGTAGAATATATTGTCGCCCAACACCAAGCAAACGCTGTCGGAGCCAATAAACTCACGACCAATGATGAAGGCCTCAGCGAGTCCTCGTGGCTCGGGCTGCACGGCATAGGAGAAACTCACTCCATAGTCGGCCCCGTCGCCCAACAGTCGCTGGAAGGCGGGCATATCGTGGGGCGTGGAGATAATCAAAATCTCCCTCACTCCGGCCAACATCAACACCGAAATCGGGTAGTATATCATCGGCTTGTCATAGACAGGCAACAATTGCTTGCTCACCCCCTTGGTAATCGGGTAGAGCCTCGTGCCACTCCCCCCCGCAAGTACAATTCCTTTCATAAAATTAGTGAGTAATAGTTTTAGGTTTAATCAAGTGCGCCCAGGATGATTGGAAGAATGTCCATATCCACGACTCTTTATATATTAATTTGTGTTTCCATCGATTGGCAAAGTATCGACGTGTCTTCCACCAAACAATGCGGAAGAAACCCCTCTCCGGCTTCTTCTCACCAAACTCGGCAAAGATGATGTCGTTCAGGATGCGTGCTTCGAGAGCCTTATCTCTGTTTATGCCGGGAATATGATCCACCGACATGCCGAGATTGTCGATGCAGATACCCGTAATGGCGTCGGCAAACCGCTTCATATTGAACTGCTCGTAGATTGCGTTCACACGCTCCCAATCGATATTCTGGTGTTCCGCCGCCACAAAGAGCATCCAGTCGCACAAGTGTCGCAGACTAACCCTCTCGGCAGCATAATGCATCGCCATGTGTCGCATCAAAAACAACGCATTGAACATCGCCGAAGGAAGCAGAATGGTTGCATTGCCCACCTCATGTTCACGAACATTTTGAGAGGCCTCTGCTTTAAGAATCTGCTCAAATAGCGCATTGGATTTGTGCTGAACGGTATTGATGATATCATAGTGATTTTCAATCAATACGCCTTTATAAACACATGTTGTGTGGTGGTGAACATCATCATCAATATCTACACCCAATATCTCTTTCATGGTTTTGTCCGCCTCTGCATGACTACCCAAATGATAGGTATCCACATCACTGAACAACCTATGCTTGGGATTGGGATAGTAGAGACTCATTCCGTAGCCTTTAAGTATCAACACGGGGATTTGCTTCTCGGCCATTGTGGTTGCGAGTTCTCGAACTACCAACACCCTACGCTCATATTTGTCTTCAGATATTGCCGTAAGAGCCGCAATCTTGGCAAATACCGTAGAGGGAACAACCCCACGCAAACCACATAGGCCATCGCACACCAAAGGTATGATATTATGCTGTTGTGATAACACTAAAAACTGTCCCCAATCTTTGGCCGATAAAGTCTCAACAATCTCTCTCGGAACACACCCTCCTCTCAATGCACCCTTTAATGTTGAGAAGAGGAGTGTTTTTATAGAATCGTTACTCATTATTGTCTACTCTCAATTATGTCATTACTATCAAGCGGCGTGTAAGGTCCATCCTTCACTTCAAAGATCACTGTGCCGCTCTCGAAAACCTCCAATGTGTGCCATTGTCCCTGAGGAATGTGGACTCCATACTGTCCGACAAGTGGATTCAAATGAAATCGTTCGACCTCAACACCCTCGTCATTATAGAACATCACATCTATTTTTCCTCTCAAGAGGATGTATGTTTCTGCAGTATGACGATGACGATGAATGGGAAGTTCAGTTCCAGGCTCCAATGCATTCAACAAACGCTGAGCCTTTGCATCCAGAGAGTCGTGCAGATTATAATTCATCCTTAAGCGTGGAGATTTTTGCGCCAAACAACTAACCTCGTCCAATAGTTGCTTATTAATCACGGTCATATCTCTCAAATTAAATCAAATTTCCGTTCGCGTCACACAAAATATCCCAATACTTGCGGACTAATCGTGTTCCGTATTTCACCTGACACAATGGAAGTTCCTCTCCCAAAAGCTGTTTCACTCGCAAATAAGGGAAATTTACGCCTGCGGCAAAATACAAAACAATCGTTGCAGTGATGCGTGGATTTAGGTCGGTAAGCACCGGATTATCATTCTCATCCAACATGAAATCAAACCCAATGTTTCCATCAAGTCCCAACATTGAGACAATCGCTTCACATAACGAATATGCCTCTTCCTTTCGTTCCACCACGCTCTCCATAGCAATGCTTGTCTGGCTGCTTGTATTACGACGACCAGCAATCTGAATCACTTTGCCGTGGTCGGCCAACAAATCCACCGTATACTCACATCCGGGAAGATACTCCATCACAATCATCTCCGGGAATGTTTCCAACTCCCTCAACGTATCGTCCATATCCTCCATTGTTGTATATATCGACGTCGGTTTGGCATAGAGGAACAACGAAGACTTTGACAAATCTCCGCAAAGCACCCTTACTCCCCTGCTACCACTACTCTCCGTAACCTTCACGCACACGGGCCTTTCCGGATATCCCAATTTAGCAGCCCCTTCGTGTAGGTCGTCAATCGATTCAACCAAATAATATTGAGGCACTGTAAGTTCATGCTCTCGCATATACTCATAGAGTTTGTACTTATTGTTGGCAATCTCCAATGTATCATCCTTAGAAATGGCGACCTTCACACCCAATGCGTGAAACTCCTCTACTCGTTTTCGTATCAAGTTAAGCTCCATCGAGATTTGTGGGAAGAAAACATCTACACCCTCTTTCCTACATATCTGGAGCAACTCGTCCACATAAGAGGGGTCGGTAATGGCGGGTACGGAGTAATATGCATCAATAAGAGGATCCACTACGGGTGTTTTCGACATATCCACGCCCACAAGTCTTACATCTCTTTCTCCATTCTCTTTCAGACACCTAAAAAAGCCGTGCATAAACATTGCACCGCAGGCGTTCGTCAATATGGTTACGCTATTGTTTCTCATCGTTGACACTAAAAACTAAATTTAGAAAACACATCATCGAAGGTTTCTGCTCTCATAATCAGGCTCACTTCTCCATTCGAACGCAGAGCATACATTGCACTCTGCGGTTTAATGAACTGAGGTTTCGACACAATGGAATATCCTCCCACATTTTCAAACACCAGAACATCACCCTCTGCAATAGGCTGCTCAAATCCGGGATACATAACATCCTGCTCCAAGCATGTAAAGCCCATAATATCCATATTAGGATAAACCTTCTGCTCCTTTCCACCCTCTATCACCCTCACGGGCAACTTCTTCATCGTACATATTTCACCCAAATTGTGATAGTCACCATCCATATTGGCAATCCAACGACCTCTTACCTCTTTTATGCTCAACACTTTGGAAACAAAACTAAGATACCTTGCAACAACGGTTGTTCCTGGCTCGGTAAAGAGAATAGGTTTGGTTTCGCAGTGCTCATAGTGTTGAGCAACGGGGCGAATTGCACACTCTGCATAGTCTTGATATGTCGGCACACTATCACCGCCAAACTGTTCTTTCAGGAAGTCGGGCATATCGGCAAACATACCGCTACCCAAGCTGATATATTCGGGCACACCAGCCACATACCTATCGGCAACATCGAGCATAATCTCAACTCGTTGCGCCCAAGCTTTCACATCGCGTGCTCGGCTTATGTGACAATGTACACCCACAATCTTCACATTTGGAGTGGAGCCAATGAGGGCAACTGCTTGTTTCATTTCGTTGCTGTCGGGCACCAAACCGAAACGAGATATAAAGTTACCTCCAACATCCATATTAATCCTCAAGCCAACCTTGTAGGATTTATGAGTATTCCTCGAGGTATACTCCACAATTCGCTTGGCCTCATCCAAACTATCAACATTCAGAATACCTCCATTGTCAATGTGGTCATACATCTCAGGGCCTTTGGAGGGGCCATT
>JAFYRC010000159.1 GCA_017547065.1 Tidjanibacter sp. | reverse complement strand
CCCGCCCTTCGGGCACCCCCTCTAACTTAGAGGGGGAATTCCCTTTTCTGCCCTTTCTGCCCTTTCTTGCCCTTTCTTGCCCTTTCCTGCCCTTTCTTGCCCTTTCCTGCCCGTCAACCGTCGACAAAAAAAAGCCCGGCAAGTTTGCCGAGCTTTTGTTTTACTCCACCGTCTGCTTGTAGTTGTTGTAGGCGGCCAACACAAGGTTTGTGTAGGCTATGGTTATGCGATGGTCGTTGAAGCGCCCCATGCGGCACTCGTTGGCCCTCAGCCACTCCACGTCGCCCATATTGGTCAGCACGGCCGACACATCGGCCCAGCTTTCGCCACTACCTCCCGTAGCGCGGGCCAACCTCTGCGCCTCCATCATACGGGTGATGCCGCAGTGGTAGCTCGCCACCATGAGAGCCACGCCATCGTCGGTGGCGGGGAAGGGACCAAAGCCGAGCGAGCGGCTATTCTTACGCAACAGCTTGGCTGCCAGCAGGATATTCGTGTCGGGGTCGGTAAGGTCATACTCCTCCATCTTGAACTCCTCGGCCACGATGGGAGTGACCTGCATAAGTCCCACAGCGCCCATATTGCTCACCTGGTCGTTGCGGAAGCCCGACTCGTAGCGGGCCATTGCCGACAGCAGCCTCCAATCGACACCAATGCGCGCAGCAATGGTCTGCAACTGCTTGTCCCACACCGAAATACCGCCCACCACTCGCGTGGGGCGATAGGTGAGTTGCACAAAACCTTGAGCTATGGAAGTGTCGCCGAAGTAGAGCTCCGTGGAGGCGTTGTAGTCCTCCGTGGCGGCATATTGTTGCAGTTTTTCGTTGAAGAGATCTTTGAGCTGGCGGTTGGCGAAGATGAGCCTCACCTCCACCTGTTCGTCGAAGGTGGCAACCTCACGGATGTTGCGGTAGAGGTAGCGCACGAGCTTGGCCTCACTACGCTCACATACAATGGCGTCACACCTGCCCTGCAACAGACGTAGGGCGAGCGAGTGGCCGTCGTTGGCTGTGGTATCAATCTTTCTGGCCACCTGTTTGAGCGAGCCAAACGAGTGGGTGTGGCACCTGAAACCCTGGTCGGTAGCCACGCGCTTATCCCTACACATCTCGGTGGCCGTGAGGGCGGGGTCGGTGGTGGCATCGGCGCGCATCAGGAGCACATAGTCGGTGGAATAGAGCTCCAACGAGGGGAAGGCGTGTAACTCCACGCGGTGGAAGGTGGGAATGGCGGCGATGTCGATGTCGCCACTCCTAAGCCCTGCGCGCAACTGCTTGTCGGTGAGCGACGTGCAGACACAGAGGCTCTTATCCATCGAGGCAGCCACGGCCTCCGTTACGGACGTAACGAAACCGTAGTGCTCGCCACCCACAACGAAATAGCCCGCCATGTCGTGACCGAGGGCCACGTTAAGCGTAGGCTTGTCGAGCGACTGACGGTTGCCCCTACATCCCGACACAAGGCACACCACAGCGAGCACGAGGGCCGTGAGGGCCACACGAACTGCGTGATTTTGGGTGAGCTTCTTTGGGCGTTTGGGTGTCAAATGAGCGTGGGTTTAGTTGTCGAAATACCACGAAATGCCATACTTAAACAGCGCGCGGTTGTAGGGATAGTAGGGCACGCTGAACGAGGCTTTGTAGTCCTCAAAGAGGTTCTCGCTGGCGTGTTGATACTGCAAGAAGATACGCATCGTCTTCCACTTGGCCACAAGGAACACGTTGGCATAGGGGTAGTTACCAATCTCGGCCTCGCGCTGGTTGTAGAACATCATCGTTGCGGGGTTGTAGGCCTGGGCATAGTAGGGCGAGTTCCACCACACATCCACACCTGCCTTCACCGTGAGCACGTTCTTCACGGGCTGGAATTTGAGGAAATAGGAGATGTTGGCGGCCACCGTAGGCACGGGCACAACCGTCTGGTCGGTGCTGTACTGCAACATCAAGCGGTGATGCATGTTGAGTATGCCAAATTGGAGGTTCTCCTGCAGATAGAGTCCTGTGACACTCACGGCGCCCATCATTTGCGAGGGGAGGCCCTCCTCGTTGTAGTAGACGGCGTTTCCGAGCACCGACTGCTTGAATCCCACCTCGGCACCAATGAAGGGCACTTGGAGTGTAACTTCGAGGTCTGTGCGGTTCTGCTTGCTGAAATTGTTGCTCCAAATGAAGTGGTTAGAGATGTAGTTCTGCGCCCAGTAGGACGGCTCTTCGAGCTCGAAGCCGAAGCGACCGGAGAGCACCACGGGCTTATCCTTAATGGCCAGATTGAGGCGCGCATCGGCGTCCACATAGGTATCTCCTGCCCTATATCCACCCACGTTGAAGCGGGCAAAGCCGTGCCAGTTGAACCACTTGCCAATGGCGCCCTGGGCGTCGGCGTAGGCATAATAGGTGTTGCGCTTGTCGTAGGAGGAGCCACGCAGGTAGTCCTCGGGGCGGAACTGCCAGTAGCGACGGTGGTCCCAACCGATACCTCCGTCCACCGTGCCGAGCACGCCGTTACGGTCGTAGGGCTGGAACTGCACGAAGAGGCGGTTGGAGAGCACCGACTCCGAGAGGGAGTCGTTGGTAGCGTTGGGGTTGAAGAACCAGTTGTCGTAGTAGTTGCGGGTGTCGACCACCTTACCCGTGCGGTCCGTAATCTTGTAGGTCGTACCGCTGTTGGTGTCGGAGTAGTTACGATTCCAACGGTTGTAGGTGATTGAGTGGCCGATGTAGACAGCTGTGCGGTCGGCCATTGTGAACACCGAGTCGGTCATCGGCACAAAGGGAATACCGTAGGTCTGCACCAGGTAGAGGGCCGTGTTATTGGCCTTGTTGAGTGCGTCGCTCATCTTCATTGGGAGTCCCTGCGCCGACTCATAGAGAGTATCCACCACGTGCCAAGCCTCCGTCAGACCACCATTCTCACGGTTGGAGATGGTGTTGGATATGGCACCTGCGTGCACCGAGTAGCGCTTTCCGGTGTGGGATATGGCGGCCGAAAGATCCGTAACCTGACCACGCTGCCAGTTGTAGATACCACGCGAGTGGTTGCTGTCGTAGGTGATGTTGAAGCCCGTCGAGGGAGTCACATTCTGTGCGTGCACCACGCGGAGCACCTCCTCGGCATACCTCTTCTGACCACCCGTGAGGCAGCCCAGCGAGGTGTAGGGGCGCTTGTTGTTGTAGTGGGGTGCGTTCTCGGGGGTGTATAGGTAGGAATAGTATCCGTCCACGAACGTGAAGTCGTTACCCTGCGGACGGCGGAAGAAGTTGAGCGGAGTTGAGACACCGCCCACGATACCCACATTGGCATCGCCCACGTCCTTGCGCTGGAAGGGATAGTCGTAGTTGAACTCGCCCAGCAGGGTGTCGATATCCTTCATTTTCACGTGGTTGGCATAGGTATCCACGGTCCACACAAAGTGTTTCTGTCGGCGAATGGAGTCGCCAAAGAAGAACGATTCGAGGGGCATAATCTCCTTCACTTTCACCGAGTCGGCCTGTTCCTCGGGCACAATGGGGTTGCCATTTTCGTCGAGTTCGACCTCGGCCCCATAGGGGTTGTTCTGCATGCTCTGCATCATCTGTGCGAGAGCCTGGGGGTCGCGTCCGAGATCCTGTGCGCCCATCGACTGTGCCGACGAGCTACCAAGCGTTCCGAGGGTCGCAACACCAAGTAAAAGAGATATGTAGAGAAATACTTTTTTCACTGAACTGTTGTTGAAAATGTTACTTTTTTGCCTTGCAGCCACCCGCAATCATCCTCGCCAGCGAGATGAGGATGTAGAGGATGATGACTGCCCAAATGGAGCCGAGGCCACCGAGGATGACAACCACTGCGCCCACCAACAGAAACGCATAGCGCAGGCGATTGGCGAGGTTTTTGAGGCTGAAACCCTTGAATTTGAGCGAGAACATCTTGATGGGGCTGATGAGCAACCACGCAGCCACAACGGCAACCACCAAAATCACACTTGGCGAGAGGCTGAAAAGGCCCTCCTCCACAGCCCAAGCGAGCGAGCCAATGGCAATGGCACACGCAGGCGTTGGGAGGCCAATGAACTCCTCCTTCTGCTCCTCGTCGATGTTGAACCTCGCAAGCCTCAGGGCCGAGCAGAGCACAACAGAGAGGGCAATGAGCCACCACGCACCCACGCCACCAGCCTTCTCAAACATGGCCACAAGGATCAGCGAGGGGGTAAGTCCGAAACTGACCATGTCGGCCAGCGAGTCGAGCTGTACGCCCAGGGCGGAGTATTGGCCCGTGAGTCGTGCGGCCAGGCCGTCGCAGAAGTCCAACACGGCGGAGACAAGAATGAACAACAAGGGTACTTTGAGGCTCACCACTTCGGGTGCCCAAATGTGGCTCACGGCGCACACGGCGGCCATTGTACCACAGGCGAGATTGCCGAGGGTGATGATATTTGGTAGGGTAAAATACTTTACTTTCATGCTCGTTCGTTAATTATTCACTCCTAAATATTGGCAAAGGTAGTAAATTTTCGTACTTTTGCCCAGAGTAACCTGAAAATTACACTTTTTTTAAGTAATGAACGAAAACAACTATTGCGTTATTATGGCCGGTGGAGTGGGCTCTCGCTTCTGGCCCATCAGCCGTCGCAGTAAGCCCAAACAATTCCTCGATGTACTCGGTACGGGCAAGAGTTTCATCCGCACCACCTTCGAGCGTTTTGCAAATATCATCCCACTGGAAAACATCTTTGTGGCAACCAACTCGGCCTACCGAGATATGGTGCTCGCCGAGATCCCCGAGCTCGCCCCCGAGAGGGTACTTTGTGAGCCCGTGGGTCGCAACACGGCCCCCTGTGTGGCCTATGCAGCAATGCGCATCCGCAGCATCAACCCCGAGGCAAAGATGGTCGTAACCCCTTCGGACCACTTCATTCTCAACGAGATACACTTCTGCGAGGTCATCCAGCAGTGCCTCGACTTTGCGGACGAGGAGAATGCTCTGATTACCATCGGACTCCAACCCACAAGGCCCGAAACCGGCTATGGCTACATCCAGGTCAACAAGCACAAAGCGTCGGGTAAGTTCAACAAGGCCAAGACCTTCACGGAGAAACCCAACCTCGAGTTGGCCAAGATTTTTGTCGACAGCGGCGAGTACTTCTGGAACTCGGGTATCTTCGTGTGGAGCGTGCAGACAATTTTGGAGGCCTTCAAGAAGTTGCAGCCCGAAATCTACGGCCCGCTCAACTCCATCGCCGACCACTACGGCAAGCCCACCGAACAGGAGCAAATCGACATCGTCTACCCCGAGTGTCGCGGTATTTCGGTCGACTACGGCATCATGGAGCGCTACGACAACGTGTGGGTGAGGTGTAGCGACCTGGGTTGGAGCGACGTGGGAACGTGGGGCTCGATGTATGAGTACTCGGCCAAGGACGAGAACGGCAACACGTTCAGTACCAACACATTCACCTTCAATACCGAGGACTGCGTAATCCGCACCAACGACGAGAAAGTGGTCGTTATCGAGGGCCTCAAAGAGTACATCGTGGTCGACACGCCCGACGTGTTGATGGTGTGCCCGAGGAGCGCCGAGCAGAACATCAAACGCTACATCGAAACGGTCAATTTCACCAAGGGCGACAAGTTTATTTAGTGCTCCCCCAAGAGGCCCCGAGGGGCTGTGGAGCACACAACAGAACGACTAATACAAGCGTAGACACAATGAATGTGAACCCAGCTATAACAGAGAGGCTTTACGGCCTCTTTGTGCAATCTGCGGGTGTGCAAACCGACTCCCGCAAGCTCCAAAAGGGAGAGATTTTCTTCGCCCTGAAAGGAGGTAATTTCAATGGCAACCTCTATGCTGCCCAGGCCCTCGAAGCAGGGGCGCTGGCTGTGGTTGTCGACGAGCCCGTGGCCCCCGAGGGCGACGAGCGCTGGGTGGTGGTGGAGGATGTGCTCGTGGCACTCCAAGAGCTTGCCCACTACCACCGTAAACAGCTTGGCCTTAGGGTGTTAGCCATTACGGGTACAAACGGTAAAACCACCACCAAGGAGCTCACCTTTGCCGTCCTTTCGCGCAAGTTCCGCACAGCCTGCACGGTGGGTAACCTCAACAACCACATCGGTGTGCCGCTCACCCTGCTGTCGATTACCTCGCAGCACGAGGTGGCTGTGGTGGAGATGGGCGCAAGTGCCCAGGGCGAGATTGCCCGACTAGCGGAGATTGTCGCCCCCGACTATGGCCTCATTACCAACATCGGCCGTGCCCACTTGGAGGGCTTCGGAGGTGTGGAGGGCATCCGCAAGGGCAAGGGCGAACTCTATGACTATCTGGCTCTTAACGGCGGCGTAGCCGTCTATCGCAACGACGACGAGGTGCTCTCCGCAATGGTCGGCGAGAGGGCCTCTCTACGCTCCGAGGGCTACCCTTCGGCTCTCGCCGAGGGACTCCAAAGCAACCTCGTGGGCGACTACAACCGTTTCAACATCGCCGCCGCCGTGGCCGTGGGCCAAATCTTTGGCGTGGCGGAGGAGGATATCAGGGGCGCTATTGCCGACTATGTGCCCTCCAATAACCGCTCACAGCAGGTGCGCACGAAGGAGAACATCCTAACGGTTGACTGCTACAACGCCAACCCTTCGAGTATGGCGGCGGCGGTGGCCGTACACAACGCCACGGAGCATAGCGGCTACCACCGTAAGGTGTTGATACTTGGCGACATGCTCGAACTTGGCGAGTGGAGTGCCGAGGAGCACGAGAGGGTGCTCCGCGCGGCCATTGAGGGTAATGCCGAGAGGATTATTTTGGTGGGTCGCAACTTTGGCGCCACCACCCTTGAAGATAGCCGTATTGTGCGCTGTGGCACCGCTGAGGATGTGGTGTGGCTACTCGACTCCCAACCGCTCCGCAGGGCCTTTGTGCTCATCAAGGGCTCCCGTGGCATAGGCCTCGAAAGAGTGCTGACGGCATTGTAATAAAAAAGCTCGGCGGTTGCCGGGCTTTTTTTTGTCGACGGTGGACGGTGGAAGGGCAAGAAAGAGCAGAAAGGGCAGAAAGAGCAGGAAAGGGCAGGAAAGGGCAGGAAAGGGAACTCCCCCTCTAAGTTAGAGGGGGTGCCCAAAGGGCGGGGGCGTCTGTCCGACGGTGGACCGAGTTTCTTTGTCTAACGTCTAACGTCTAACGTCTAACGACAGACAGACCCCTCCGGCGCGATGCGCCACCTCCCCTAACTTCGGGGAGGAGTGGTTGGATGGCTTCCCAATGGTCGTGCGCCTGCGAGTGCATATCGTGGAGGGAATTTTGTGCGAAATGAAAAAGCGACTCCGCAGTTTACTAAATGTAAATGAGGAAGTCGCTTTTGAAATTTGGTGCAAAATTCACCCACGAGATGTGCTCGCAACGAGATGCACTCGCAGAGCAAAAAAAAGATGGGACGCATTTGCGCCCCATCCTTTTTTTTGAGTCAACATCGACTACATGTCGTAGACACCTTTGTGGAGAATGGTCTCGATGGTCTCGTACCAGTTGCCCTCAGCATCCATCCAAGTTACATAGATGTAGCTGGAAACGTGACCTGCAACAGACTGTGCGGTGAAGGTAGTCTCGCCGGTGATCTCATAGATCATATACTCGGAAATCATACCATCCTCGGGAGCAGCCTCTGCATCAGCAACCATGTTGTCGATCCATACACGAGGAGCGAT
>JAFYRC010000158.1 GCA_017547065.1 Tidjanibacter sp. | reverse complement strand
GGTAGCAAGTGTTACATGGAGCTCGCCAAGGAGTTCCTGCGTCGCAATCGCAAAAAATAAACACCCACAAAACCACGTTTGACAAATAACACACAACAGCGAAGATATGAAACAAAAAGGTTTAGGACGCGGACTGAGCGCAATCCTCGAGATGGAGAGCTATGTGGAGGAGTTGCCCGCCGTGAGCCGCATGGAAGAGATTGACATCGAGAGTATCATACCCAACCCCAAGCAGCCTCGCACCATTTTTGATGACGATGCATTGGAAGAGTTGGCCGACTCTATCGCCACACTCGGACTCATTCAGCCCATCACCGTGCGCAGGGAGGCCGACGGAAAATATATCATCATCAGTGGCGAGCGTAGGTGGAGGGCTTCCAAGTTGGCAGGTCGCAAGACCATCCCCGCCTACATCCGTGAGGCCGACGACAAGGAGTTGCACGAGATGGCTCTGGTGGAGAACATCCAGCGTCAAGACCTCAACGCAATGGAGATTGCCATTTCGCTCCAAAGGCTCATCGATGAGTGTGGTGTAACCCAAGAAACAGTGGCACAGAGGGTTGGCAAGAAGCGTTCGACCGTGGCCAACTACCTTCGACTGATGTCGATGTGTCCCGAGGTGCAGGCTGCCCTCAAAGGCAACCTCATCACTATGGGCCACGCCAAGGCTATTGCCGCAGCACCCGAAGAGGCACAACCCTCGATTGTGAAGAAGGTAATCAAGAAGGAACTTTCGGTGAGGGCTACCGAGCAACTCGTTAAGAAGCTCGCCGAGGGTAAAACCGCCGCAGAGGCTACTGCGGAGGAGGAGTTCCCCGAAATCTACACTCGCGCCGTGGAGCAGCTCTCCAAACTCGTGGGCGAGGAGATCAAAATCAAACGCTCAGCCGACGGTAGTGGCAAGATTATCATCGGCTTTGCAAGCGACCAGCAGATCCAGTCGCTCGTTGAGAGGCTCGAAAAGTTGGCCAAATAGGTTAAGAGAGTTACCCATTTATGAAGGAAAGGTTCGTTAGGAACATATTGCGCATTTTGTTGCTGGGAGTGCTGTGGACGGCATTCCCCAGTGTTGTGTTGGCCCAAACCGCCACAACAACACAACCCACCGACGCAACCCAGCAGCAGGATACAAAGAAGAAAAAGAAAAAAGAGGTTGTTGCCATTGCCGACTTCACACAGGGCTTTGAGATTAGGTCGGGTTTGAGGCACGAATTGAAAGTGCGCACTCCCGAGCAGGACTCGCTCGAGGCAGTCGACCTTTCGAGGCTGATTGACTCGCTGGTTGTGGCACGAGAGAACATTGTGGCGGAGGACACCACCGCAATGACAACCATGCAACTCCGCATCGACTCGCTCACCACTCGCAGAGATACTTTGTGGCCCAAGGGTTTGGTGGCCGACAGCGCCTCGTTGTTGGCAGACACACTAGCCGCCGACACCATCAAGAAGGAGCGATACAACAAAATCTTCCGCGACTCGCTCTCATTCACAACAGTCACAGCCGTGAGTGCCGTGGTGCCAGGCTTTGCACAGCTCTATGAGGAGAACTTCTGGAAAATCCCCGTGGAGTATGCCGCCATCGGACTCCCTCTGTG
>JAFYRC010000157.1 GCA_017547065.1 Tidjanibacter sp. | reverse complement strand
CCTACTCCACGTAGAGCACAAGTCCTTTGAGGTACTCGCCCTCGGGGTGGTAGATGTTGATGGGGTGGTCGGTGGGCTGAGTCAGTTGGTGAAGAATACGCACCTTACGGCCCGCAATGGCCGCAGCCGAGAATACCGCCAAGCGGAACTGCTCCTTGCTGACTGCCTGCGAACAACTGAACGTGAAGAGAATACCGCCCTTGGCAATCTTCTCCATAGCCCTCGCATTGAGCCTCTTATAGCCCTGCAGCGCATTGCCCAGCACCTTGTGGTGTTTGGCGAAAGCGGGAGGATCCAAAATCATCATATCATACTCGCCATCCTCCACAGTGCGGAGAAAGTCGAAGGTATCCATCGCTGCGCTCTTGTGGGGTGCACCCTCGGGGAAGTTGAGCGCCACATTGCGGTCCACCAGCTCCACAGCCAGTGCGCTACTGTCCACACTCGTCACACTCCTCGCGCCACCGGCAAGGCCATAAATCGAAAAGCCACCCGTGTAGCAGAAGGTATTCAGAAGGTTGCGACCCGCAGCATAGCGACCCACCAACTCGCGGTTGGCCCTCTGGTCGATAAAGAAGCCCGTCTTCTGGCCCTTGGCCCAGTTTACGGCAAACTTGTGGCCGCCTTCGAGCACAACCTCCTCGCCTGCTCCGTGGCCCCAGAGATATCCATCCTCGGCACCAAGATCGGCCTTATAGGGGAGCGTCTGCGAGCTCTTGTCGTAGACAGCCGTGAGCTTCTCGCCATAGCAAGCCCTCAGAGCCTCAACAATCTCTTTACGAGAGAGATACATACCAACGCTGTGGCACTGCACCACAGCCGTAGAGCCATAGATGTCGACAACCAAACCGGGAAGATTGTCGCCCTCACCGTGCACAAGGCGGTAGCAGGTGGTGTGGGGGCAGTCGGTAAGTCCGAGCGCGCTACGCACAGCCAGCGCCGACTCAATGCGCCTGGTCCACCAAGCTACGTCAATGGCCTCCTGCTCGAAGGTCAGCACCCTCACAGCAATAGAGCCCACCTGGCAGTGGCCTCGGGCAATAAACTCCTTATCGTGGGAGTAGATATCAACCAACTCGCCCTCCTCCAAAGGTTGGTCGGCCGACTGAATGGCACCCGAAAACACCCAGGGGTGGTGGCGCCTCAAGGACTCCTCCTTGCCACGTTTGAGAATAATCTTCTTAATCATTATTGGTCTGTTTTGTTTTCTTACGATTACGGTGGGGTCGGCGGCGTTTGCGAGCTCCCGAAGCCTTCTGCTCGGCCTCCTTTGCGGGGGCCTCTTTGGCTGGTTTGGGAGCCGGTTTGGGTTGTGCAAAAACGTCCACCTTCGGGGCGTGTACTCCCTCGCCAAACAGCGCTCGGTACATCTTCAAGCACACCCACGCGTCGGTGGCTGCATAGCGCAACTGAGCCGAGGTCATCTCCTTGGCCTCCCAGTTGCTCAACCTCTGGGCTTTGCTCACGCCCACGCCGAGGATAATGGCCGCCATCTTACGCAGGCTCTTATCCTCAATACCAAAAGCCTCAACCTCCTTCTGCAACTCCACAAAGCCACCGGCCTTGAAATGGCGCAGTTTATTAAGGTTGCGCACATCGCCCACAACATCCACACCCACCTTCAGAACGTCTTTACTTTCGAGCAGGTGCAGCAGGGGCCTCTCCATACGCACCGAGCAGAGGCGCACAAGGTAGCACACATCCTCGGTGGAGAGCTGCACGAGCGACACATTGTAGCTCACACCCGCCTTGAACGACGGGCGAGTCTCGGTGTCGAAGCCGATAACCCCGCAGGTCATCAAGTGGTCGCAAGCGCGTTGCAACTTCTCGGGCGTGTCGACAATCACGATACGTCCATCGAAGCCTGCCACGGGTAGCTCCTTAATCTCGTCTGCTGATATGCTGTTTTGATACTCTTTCACGGCCGCAAAATTACCTATTCTTCTTGACAAAACCGCCCCCAACGCTGTAAATTTCGCCTTCGGCGGTCAGTTTTTCTGCCACAAGGGCTATATCGGCGGGCGGAACATTCAACTTTCGGGCCAGCGAGGCAGCATCCACACTACCCTCTCGCTTGATCTCCTCCATGATGGTTCGAGCAATCGCACTCTCGCTTGCGGGCGAAGGGCGGCCCTGGCGGCGGCGTTCGATACAGAGGTCGCACACGCCACAATCGTCCACATCTCGCTCCCCAAAGTAGCGTTGCAAAAAGCCGCTACGGCACCCGTCGGCCTCCTGCGAAGCATAGCCCAGCATGGCCTCCAATCGCTCGCGGGCCGACTCCTTACGCATGCGGTAGACCTCGGGCGAAATGTAGACATCCTCCTTCGGCACCCTATCGCAGAGGAACATCACCATGGGCGATGTACTGCGTGGGCGGTACTCCACAATGTGCCTACGCCACAGCGCACGCAGAACATCGACCACCTGACTCTCCTCGCAGTGGGCGTGGAAAGCAATATTTTCGACATCTATCGGGCGGAAGTCGGTAAAAACACCCTCGCACTGGCGCAGTATGGCCAGCAGCACCTCCTCCATTTGTCGGTTCTGTTCACGGAAATTGTAGAGGTCCTCGCGGCTCACCACAAACCTCAATCGGGCCGAGTGGTCGCTATCCTCCGTGAGCATCATATATCCGCTCTGTGCCAGCAACTTAAAGCAGTTACGCACGGCCGACACACTCATCTTGTGGTGTTCGGCAAACTTATATTCATTAAAAACAAACGACACGCCCGCGCCCTCGCCATAGGCAACCATAAGGCTGGCACACACCTTGTCGTAGAACTCCTTGACGGCCGGAATGGGTGGGAAGGTACCCTCCAAGCGTTTGAGGGCATTGGCCCTCTCGTAGCTGTCCATCAGCAGCACGGCATAGCTGCGCATACCATCACGGCCCGCACGGCCCGCCTCCTGGTAGTATGCCTCGGGGCTGTCGCACATGTCGTAGTGTATCACGGCCCTCACGTTGCCCTTGTTGATACCCATACCAAAGGCATTGGTGGCAACCATCACCCTCACCTTCTCCTTCTGCCAGTCGTCCTGTCGCAAGGCTCGTTCCGTGTGACTCAGGCCTGCGTGGTAAAATTCGGCCGAAAAGCCTCTCTTTTTCAGTTCCTCGGCAATCTTCTCGCACTTCTCCCTCAGGCGAACGTAGACAATGGCACTTCCATTCACGTTGCTCAGCACACGGCACATCTGTTCAACCTTGTCGTCCACCTTACGCACAACATAGGAGAGATTGGGGCGCATAAGTCCCTGACGCAAAACATTTTTATCCTCAAAGGCGAGGTGGTACATAATATCCTGTGCAACCTGCTCGGTAGCCGTGGCCGTGAGGGCCAGCACCGTAGCGTCGGGCACCAAGCGGCGCAGTTCGGCAATACGCAAATATGACGGCCTGAAATCGTAGCCCCATTGAGAAATACAGTGGGCCTCGTCAACAGCCAGCAGGGCCACTTTCATTTTACCCACCCTCGCACGAAAAATCTCGCTTGCGAGCCTCTCCGGAGCCACATAGAGGAATTTTACGTCGCCATAGACGCAGTTGTCCAGCGCGATGTCTATCTTGCGGGGCGAGAGTCCGCCGTGGACCGCCACGGCATTAATGCCACGCGAGCGCAGTTGGTCCACCTGATCCTTCATCAGCGACACCAGTGGGGTAACCACAATGCACACCCCCTCACGCATCATCGTGGGAACCTGATACAGCAACGACTTACCGCCACCCGTGGGCATAAGCACAAGGGTATCCCTGCCGGCAAGGACACTCTCGATTACCTCCTGTTGTCCTTGTCGGAGCGACTTATAGCCCCACCATTTATCAAGTGTGGCAAGTATTTCCGCGCTGTATTGTTCCATAAAAGTTTAGGCAAGCAACTCCTTCAAGAAGGCTCCCGTGTAGCTCTCTTTCACCTCGGCGACCTGTTCGGGTGTACCCGTGGCGACAACCATACCGCCCGCAGCACCTCCTTCTGGGCCCATATCGACGATCCAGTCGGCACACTTGATAACATCCAGGTTGTGCTCAATAATAACCACACTGTTCCCCCTCTCCACCAACTTATTAAAGACTGACAGCAGTTGGCGGATGTCCTCAAAGTGGAGGCCCGTGGTGGGCTCGTCGAAGATGTAGAGCGTGCGGCCCGTGTCCCTCTTGGCCAGCTCGGAGGCGAGTTTAATTCGTTGGCTCTCGCCACCCGACAGTGTCGTACAACTCTGGCCCAATTTCAAATATCCCAAGCCCACGTCCTTAATGGCGGCAAGTTTGGTGTAGATCGACGGGATGGTTTCGAAAAACTCCACCGCCTGGTTGATGGTCATATCGAGCACCTGGTCGATGCTCTTACCCTTATATTTAACCTCCAACGTCTGGCGGTTGTAGCGGTGGCCGCCACAAGCCTTACAAGTAACATAGACGTCGGGCAGGAAGTTCATCTCGATGGTCTGCACACCCGCGCCCTTACACTCCTCGCAGCGTCCGCCCTTCACGTTGAACGAGAAGCGGCTCGCACCAAAGCCCCTAATCTGTGCGTCGGGGGTCTTTTCGAAGAGTTTGCGGATGTCGCCAAAGACGTTGGAATAGGTGGCGGGGTTACTCCTCGGAGTGCGTCCGATGGGCGACTGATCCACCACCACAACTTTATCGATGTGTTCCACTCCCTCCATGTCGTCGAATGGGAGCGACTGGTCGAAGGAGCGATAGAATTTGCGTATAAGGTAGGGTTTGAGGGTTTCGTTGATGAGCGAGCTCTTACCGCTACCACTCACACCCGTAACGCAGACCATAACGCCCAGGGGCAGTTCCACCGTGACGTTTTTGAGGTTATTACCCCTTGCGCCCACAATGCGCAGACTCTCCTTCCACGCCCTACGCTCGGCAGGTACCTCAATACGGCGGCGACCCGAAAGGTAGTCGGCCGTTAGGGTGTTGGTTTTGATGATATCGTCGTAGGTACCCTCGGCCACAACCTCGCCACCCTTGCGTCCTGCCAAGGGGCCGATGTCGACAATCCAGTCGGCCGAGCGCATCATCTCCTCGTCGTGTTCCACCACAATCACCGAGTTGCCCTCGTCCCTCAGGCTCTCCAACGAGCGTATCAGCTTGCGGTTATCCCTCTGGTGGAGGCCGATACTCGGCTCATCAAGGATGTAGAGCACGTTCACAAGCTTGGAGCCCACCTGTGTAGCCAGCCTGATACGTTGGCTCTCGCCACCCGAAAGACTCCTCGAAGCCCTACTCAGCGAGAGGTAACCAAGGCCCACGTCGCACAAGAAGCCCAAGCGTTCGGTAATCTCTTTGAGTATCTCTCGAGCAATCTTCAACTCCTTGCTACTCATCTCACCAGGCACCTGCTGCATCCACTCACGGAGTTCCTCGATGCTCATATCGCACACCTCGGCGATGTTCTTGCCGCCGATGCGGAAGTAGAGCGCCTCGGGTTTCAGCCTTGTGCCACCGCACTCGCTACACGGGCGGTGTTCGACAAACTGTCCGAGCCATTTGGCACCCGTGCCACGACCACTCTCCTCGGTGTTGTTCTCCACATACTGTGATATACCACCCCACGAGGCCATCTGCACTCCCGACGAGGCACCATAGAGGGTTCTCATATCCACAGGCACAGCCTGCGCGTCGCCATAGAGTACCGCCGTGAGGGCCTCCTGCGAGAGGGAGCCAAGGGGGTCGTCAATCGAAAAGTCGTATCTCCTACCCAAACCCTCCATCACTGCCAGAAACCACTTGTTTTTGAGTTTGGCAAGCGGAGCAAGGCCACCATCGGCAATGCTCAACGAAGGGTTAGGGATAATCTTGTCCATATCGAACATAGCCTCCTCGCCAAGACCGCCACAGCGGGGGCAAGCTCCCTGGGGCGAGTTGAACGAGAAGGTGTGGGGTGCGGGCTCGTCGAACGACACACCCGTGGTGGGGCACATCAGGTGGCGCGAATAGTAGCGAGCCACGTCCACGTCGTAGTCATACACAGAGATTGTGCCCTTGCCTTGACGCATAGCCTCTTTGAGGCTCTTGACGAGGCGTTCACGGTCGCTCTCACCCACAATCAGGCGGTCCACAACAAGCTCAATGGTGTGGGTTTTATAACGGTCGAGCCTCATGCCCGAGGTAATCTCCTGCACCTCGCCGTCGATGCGAGCATAAAGGAAACCCCTCTTAGCAAAGCCCTCGAAGAGTTCGCGGTAGTGGCCCTTACGACCCTTAACCACCGGTGCCAGCAGGGCAATCTTGTGTCCCCCGAAGTTCTCCTCTATGAGGCCCAAAATCTGCTCGTCGGTGTAGTGGACCATCTCCTCGCCCGTCTGGGGCGAATAGGCCCTCGACGCACGGGCGTAGAGAAGGCGGAGGAAGTCATTTATCTCCGTAACGGTACCCACCGTCGAGCGGGGATTTTTGTTCGTTGTCTTCTGCTCGATGGCAACCACGGGGCTGAGGCCCTCAATCTTATCGACATCGGGGCGTTCCATGGTGCCGATAAATTGGCGGGCATAGGCCGACAGGGTCTCCATATAGCGCCTCTGACCCTCGGCATAGATTGTGTCGAAGGCCAGCGAGCTCTTGCCACTACCCGAAAGACCCGTGATTACCACCAAACTCTCCCTGGGCATCTCCAAGCTCACATTCTTAAGGTTGTTGACCCTCGCACCCGTGATGACTATTTTTTCCTGCTCTTTTGCCATATACGAAGAAATATGCAGAATATAGTTCTGCATTTTTTATTCCACAAAAATAGTGATTTTCTCGGGGTAAAACCATACATTTGTGCAAAATTTAGAAGACTATGATTGTTGCGGGAGAATACCAAACCCTACGCATCGGCCGCATCGCAGAGCCGGGCATCTATCTCACAGACGAGCAGGAGCAGGAAGTGTTGCTCCCCAACCGCTACGTCCGACTCGAAGATAAGGTCGGAAACCTTGTGGACGTGTTCGTCTATCACGACTCCGAAAACCGACTCATCGCCACACGCGAAAAACCCCACGCAACGGTGGGCGAAGCCGCTGTATTGAAGGCTGTTGACCGCAACGCACACGGCGTATTCCTCGATTGGGGCATCACCGCCAAGGACCTCTTCCTGCCCAACCGAAACGTACCCTTCGAGGTGGAGATTGGCAGGAAATACCTCGTGTGGCTCTACCGCGACAACCTCACCGGTCGTGTGGTGGCAACCACCAAGCTCAACCCCTATGTGAACAACACCGACATCACCGTTCGTCACAAGGAGCAGGTGGATATTTTGGTGGCTCGTCGCATGGAGGCCGGCTACCGTGTGGTTGTAAACAACCGCCACTGGGGCATGATCTACAACAACCAGATTTTCACTCCCATCGCCCTGGGCGACCGTCTGACCGCCTACGTTCACCGCATCAGCGAGGACGGACGCATCGACCTGATGTTGCAGCAGGAGGGTAAGGACCAGACCGACAGCGCCGCAACCAAGCTCATTGAGTTGCTCAAAGAGCACAAGGGTGTGCTTCCCATTGGCGACAAGTCGTCGCCCGAGGAGATTGCTGCCCTCACCGGCCTGAGCAAAAAGAACTTCAAGCGAGCCGCCGGTGCGCTCTACAAGCAGCACACCATCACCATTGGCGACAATGAAATAACCCTCAACAAATAAGCCCGTTAGCCCTATGAGCAAGCCACAGACAGCCGAGCGAGTATCGCACACCGACGCGTCGGACAACTACGTCTTCCAGCGTTCGCTGCTCGCCTACGTCTACGCCTCCGAGAGGGTAAGTGGAAAGATTCTCGAAATTGGCACCGGCAGTGGCTATGGCATTGAGCATGTGGCACCCGCCGCAGACCACTTCCTAACCATCGACAAGCACACCCCCTCGCAGGCACTCCTCACGGCTCATCCCAACGTGGAGTTCCGAGAGATGACCGTGCCACCGCTGGCAGGCATTGCCGACGAGAGCATCGATTGCGTGATTTCGTTCCAGGTAATCGAGCACATTAAGGCCGATGTTGCCTTCGTGAGCGAGGTGGCAAGGGTACTCAAACCAGGTGGCAAGTTCATCGTGTCGACCCCCAACCGTCCCATGTCGCTCACTCGCAACCCTTGGCACGTCAGGGAGTACACCGCCGAGGAGTTTTCGGCCCTGCTGGGTGGCCAGTTCGGCTCGGTGGAGGCCCTCGGAGTGGAGGGTAACGAGAAGGTTTGGGCCTACTATGAGCAAAACCGCAAGGGCGTGGAGCGCATCACACGTTTCGACATTTTGGACCTCCAACACCGCCTGCCAAGGTGGGTACTACAAATTCCCTACGATATTCTCAATCGCTTAAACCGCAAGAAGTTACACAAGCAAAACACCTCATTAACCGAGGGTATAACAATGGACGATTATGCCGTTGTTCCCGTCCACGAGAGGTGTTTCGATTTGCTCTATGTGGCAACCAAATAGGTAAAAACAAAACGGTGGCGTAGGAGTCCTACGCCACCGTTCTTTTTCCACACAATGTCAGCCCTCTACTTCTCCCAGAAGGGCACGGCACAATCACGTAGCATATAGGCGATGGCCATATCGTCCAGCGAGGAGTTGATGGCGCCCCACACAAAGCTCTGCACCGAGCCAAAGACGTTGTCCACCGAGTTGGCAAGGCACATATAATATTCTTTCTGCTGGTGGGGAGTGAGCCCCTCGGGGAGCACCCCTGCGCTCACGAGCGTCGGATAGGGAAACAGGTAGCGCATATTGTGGGCATTGGCCTTGATGTCCTTCACGATGGTGGCCACCACAACAACCTCCACACTGTCGCCCACCATGGGCATTTCGATGAACTCCACATAGGAGGGCCACCTCGACTCCAAGAGCTCCGTAACCTCGGCACTAAACACCTCAAACTCGGCCTCCGAGAGGGCATTCAGGTAGGCAATCTCGCGCCATTCGCGCAACATCTCGCGGGCCTCCCTGCGCTGCTCCTCATTCCACTTTTCCCTTTGTGTACAGCCACTTAGGTAGATACACAACACACCAACAATGGCAAGGGTAGCCAATGCCACCGCCGTCTTTACGATTCTTTCACGCATACTCTTTTTTCGATTTTTATAAACAACAAAGAAATACATACCCCCACCCTCGCAACAACCGAGCCAAACCTTTGGGCGTCAACCGTCGACCGTCGACCGCCAACCGACGACAAAAAAAGAAGCGAGTACTTAACCAAGCACTCGCTTCTTTCTCAATTCTTAATTTTACTCTCGACCCAATTGGTTAGTTCGATGTAGTCGGCAACTGTGAGGGCCTCGGCGCGCAGGCCAAAGAAGCGGTGTTCCTCGCCACCAAAGTCGCCAAAGGCAGCCTTCAAGGGGGTTTTCAGCATCTTCCTACGCTGGCTGAACGACGCCTTCACAACCTTCACAAACAAAGCCTCGTCGCACCCCAATTCCGTTACCCCATTGCGCTTCATGCGCACCACGGCACTCTTCACCTTTGGGGGTGGGTTGAAGACATTCTCGTGCACCGTAAAGAGGTATTCAATGTCATACCAAGCCTGCATCAACACGCTCAGGATGCCGTAGTCCCTATTGCCCGCAGGCGACGCAATACGCAGGGCCACCTCCCTCTGCACCATACCGACCACCTCGGGGATAAGATCCTTGTAGTCAAGCACCTTAAAGAATATCTGCGAGGAGATGTTGTAGGGGAAGTTGCCGATGACTTTCAGGCCGTTGGGGAACATCTCATCGAGGGGCATATTGAGGAAGTCGCCGAAGATGAGTCGGGGTGTGAAGTCGGGATAGTGGCGGTGGAGGTACTCCACACTCTCGCCATCCACCTCGGCACCCCAAGTGCGGATATCCTCGCGCTGGAGCAGGAATTGGGTGAGTACGCCCGTACCGCAACCAACCTCCAACACGTCGCCACCCTCGCTCATCGCATCGGCAATAGCCTTGGCGATGTTCATATCGGTGAGGAAGTGCTGACCGAGCGCCTTCTTGGGTTTCACATAGTTTGGGTCGCCGGACGGCGTAGGGCGGTGCGAGCCACCCCTATTTTTATTATTGTATCGCTTTGTTGCCATTTATTCCTATGTGTTGGATTTCAAGGGACAAAAGTACCTATTAAAATTGAGAATGGAAAATGGAAAATTGAAAATTGAAAATTAGCAGACCTCACCCGCCTTCGGCACCCTCTCCTAACTTAGGCGAGGGTAATTCATTCTCCCCTAAGTTAGGGGAGATGGCACGCAGTGCCAGAGAGGTCTGTTTGAGGGCAGAAAGGGCAAAGAAGGGCAGAAATAGCAGGAAGGGAATAAAAAAATGACGGTTGACGGTTGACGGTAGACGGTAGACGTTAAAAAAACGCAAAGTGCGAGGGGAATTTTGTGCCAGCGTCAGAATGACGCTTTCCCCATTTTGATTGGAGTGCTATCTGACGTTTATTAGCAGTAAAAAATGCAGAGAGCAGGATGAATGCAAGGAATACAAGAAAACCACCTCCGCAGTTTACTAAACGTAAATGAGGAGGTGGTTTGTCGCAGTATGACGCAGCAGTCGCCTGCTATTCTGCGTTTTTTTAATTGCCTTGTTCGCAAAGGAATTTGATACGTACCAAACGAATCTCCTCTTCGGTGTAGTCGCCACCGAGCTCCTCCACAGCCTCATCGAGGCTGTCGCTCTCGGCGTCTTCCTTGAAATATAGGTATATATCCTCGGCCTTATCCTCATCAACCACCTGGTCTATGTAGTAGTTGATATTCAGCTTGGTACCCGAATAGACAATAGACTCTATCTCGCTCAGCAGTTCGTCCATCTCCATATGTTTGGCACCCGCAATGTCCTCAAAGTCCATCTTACGGTCGATGCTCTGGATGATGAACACCTTGTTGCCACTCTTGTTCACCACACTCTTCACAACCATATCCTGCGGGCGGATAATCTCCTTCTCCTCAACATAGGCCTTGATGAGTTTCACGAAGTCCTCGCCAAACTTCTTGGCCTTACCTGCACCCACACCGCTGATGTTCTGCAACTCCTCAATGGTGATGGGATACTGCACCGACATATCCTCCAACGAGGGATCCTGGAAGACCACAAAGGGAGGTAAGTCGTGACGTTTGGCCACCTTGCGGCGGAGGTCCTTCAGCATAGCGAAGAGTTCCTCGTCGGCTGCGCCACCGCCCTTACCGATGGAGGCGACTGCGGAGTCCTCCTCCTGCATCTCGTCGTAATCATGATCGAGAGTAATGGTCAGCGCATAGGGTTTATCCAAATATGCCTCTCCCTTGGGCGAAATCGAAAGGAGGCCATAGTTCTCGATGTTCTTGTCAATGAGGCCCTCAATCTGACCCTTGCGGATCACTGCGCCCCAATATTTGTCGTCCTGCTCGGCACCAATACCGAACCACTCGCTCTTGTGGTGGTTGTAGGACTTAATGAGAGCGTTGTTGCGGCCCAGCAGCATCGACACAATGTAATCGCTCTTGAACTTGCCACCCACGCCATCCAGCACCTCCAAAACCGTACACATAGCCTTCTGGGCGTTAATCTTCGGTTTGGGATTGAGGCAGTTGTCGCACGCACCACAGTTCTCCTCCGTAAACTCCTCGCCGAAGTAGTGCAACAGCGACTTACGGCGGCAGATGGAGCTCTCGGCATAGGACACCGTTTCGAGCAGCAGCAGGCGGCCAATCTCCTGTTCGGCCACGGGCTTGCCCTGCATGAACTTCTCCAACTTCTGGATATCCTTATAACTATAAAAGGTAATACACCTACCCTCGCCGCCATCACGACCGGCACGGCCCGTTTCTTGATAGTAGCCTTCGAGGCTCTTGGGAATGTCGTAGTGGATGACGTAGCGCACGTCGGGTTTATCGATACCCATACCGAAGGCAATCGTGGCCACAATGACATCGGCCTTCTCCATCAAGAAGGCGTCCTGATTGGCTGCCCTCGTGGCGGCGTCCATACCTGCGTGGTACGGAAGGGCCTTGATGTTGTTGGCCACAAGCAACTCGGCCAACTCCTCCACCTTCTTACGCGAGAGGCAGTAGATGATACCGCTCTTGCCCTCGTTCATCTTGATGTAGCGAATGATGTCGCGGTTTACATCGTGCTTGGGTCGCAATTCGTAGTAGAGGTTGGGGCGGTTGAAGGAGGACTTGAAGACCGTGGCGTCCATCATACCGAGGTTTTTCTGGATGTCGAGCTGCACCTTGGGAGTAGCCGTTGCCGTGAGGGCAATGATGGGGGCACGTCCGATGTCGTTAACGATGGGGCGGATGCGCCTATACTCCGGGCGGAAGTCGTGGCCCCACTCCGAAATACAGTGGGCCTCGTCAATGGCGTAGAAAGAAATCTTGATTTTGCGCAAGAAGGCAACGTTCTCCTCTTTGGTAAGTGATTCGGGAGCAAAGTAGAGGAGTTTGGTTTTACCGGCCAGCACGTCGTTCTTAACTTGTGTAATGGCCGCCTTGTTGAGCGAGGAGTTAAGGAAGTGGGCAATGCCGTCCTCCATACTGAAAGTACGCATGGCGTCCACCTGGTTCTTCATCAGCGCAATCAGGGGAGAGATAATAATCGCCACGCCGTCCATCATCAGTGCGGGCAGCTGGTAACAAAGGCTCTTACCTCCGCCCGTGGGCATTAATACAAAGGTATCATTGCCCGCCAGGACATTCTTAATGACTGCATCCTGGTTGCCCTTGAAGGATGAGAAGCCGAAATATTCCTTCAACTTGCTCAACAACAACTCGTCTTGTGCTCCGTTTTCCATACTTAAAATCACTTACTTACGCAATTAACAATATAAAGATACTGATTTTTTCGGAAAATGCACTAACTTTGTGAAAAATTTTCAAAAAAAATGAGATTATACACTTCCGACCTGGTCAAGAAATATAAGAGCCGTACTGTTGTAAATCACGTTTCAATCGACGTTAAACAGGGCGAAATCGTTGGTCTGCTGGGCCCCAATGGCGCCGGCAAGACAACCACGTTCTACATGATTGTGGGACTCGTTAAGCCCAACGACGGAAAAATCTTTGTGGAGGAGGACGGTATCACCACCGAGATCACCTCGCTGCCCGTGTACAAACGCGCTCAGATGGGACTCGGCTACCTCCCCCAGGAGGCCTCCGTGTTCCGCAGTATGACCGTGGAGGACAACCTCAAAGCCGTGTTGGAGATGACCAACTACTCCAAGGAGTACCAAAGGGAGAGGGTGGAGAGTCTGATTGAGGAGTTCCGCTTGCAGAAGGTACGTAAGAATAAAGGTATCCAGCTGTCGGGTGGCGAGCGTAGGCGTACGGAGATTGCCCGCGCGGTGGCCATCAACCCCAAGTTCATCCTACTCGATGAGCCCTTTGCAGGTGTTGACCCCATCGCTGTGGAGGATATCCAGAGCATTGTAGCAACCCTGAAGGATAAAAATATTGGTGTGATTATCACCGACCACAACGTACACGAAACCCTGTCGATTACCGACCGCACCTATCTGCTCTTCGAGGGAAGGGTACTGAAAGCAGGTAGCGCACAAGACCTCGCCGAGGATGAAGAGGTAAGGCGCGTCTATCTGGGTCAGGATTTCAAACTCGACAGATAGTGAGATTTTTAGAAAAAATTTGTTTTTCCGAATTTTATTTGTACATTTGCGGGCTAATTTGCGACACTTATGAGCACAAACAAGGACTATATCATCCCATTTAAGGGCTATAAAGTGGGCGTTCACGAGTTGGAATTTCCGATTGATGGCGCTCTTTTAGAGTCGGTTGGCGATGAGGAAATGATTGGAGCTGAGGCAGTTGCAAAGGTTACACTAACAAAGGGTGCAAGCGTACTAACTTTGGATGTGGTAATCAGTGGCGAGGTCACGGTTGAATGTGACAGGTGCTTGGACGAACTCCATCTGCCGGTAGAAATTGAAGATTCGCTGGTGGTAAAATTTAGCGAGGACGAAGAGGGCTTCGACGGCGAGGTAATGTGGCTCAACCCATCGGACGCCGAACTCGACATGAGAGAGTGGCTCTACGAAACGGTGCTCCTGGCACTGCCCTACCAGAGGGTGCACGAGTCGATTGAGGAGTGTAACCAGGAGATGATCGGAAAATTCCAGATCGTCAGCGAGGAGGAGTTCAACACACTGACCGAGCCCAAGGGCGCATTGGCAGAGGGAGGCATGGCAAGTAAGCTCGCCGAGCTCAAACGCCAAATGGAAGAGAAAAATTAAAATTATAAACATACAAAATAACAAACAACTATGGCACATCCTAAACACAAGGTTTCGTCCACCAGAAGAGACAAACGCAGAACTCACTACGTTGCTGCCGTTCCTACCGTTGCAGTTTGCTCGAACTGCGGTTCGCCCGTACAGTACCACCGTGTATGCCCCGAGTGTGGCTTCTACCGTGGTAAACTCGCTATCGAGAAAAAAGCTGAGTAGAACGCAATGCGTAATTTGCGCATAGGTGTAGATGCAATGGGCGGCGATTTCGCCCCCGAAGCTGTTGTTAAGGGTGTAGTGGAGTCTATCGCTCTGTTGCAACCAACAACACAAGTGGTGCTGTTTGGCGATAAGGAGCGCATTGAGCAGCTCCTCGCCGAGGAAGGTTACGAGGGCAACCGTATTGAGATTGTCCCAACAACCGAGGTCATCACAATGCACGACCACCCCGCAAAAGCATTCCAGACCAAGCCCGACTCGAGCATCCGCAAGGGTTTTGAGTACTTGAAGGCCGGCAAGATTGACGGTTTCGCAAGTGCAGGTTCGACGGGAGCAATGATGGCAGGTGCGATGCTGACGGTTGGAATCACCGAAGGTGTCATCCGTCCGGCAATTTCGGCAGCCATCGCCAACGTGATGGGAGGATACACTCTCCTGTTGGATGTGGGTCTGAATGTTGACTGCAAGCCCGAGGTACTTTGCCAGTATGGCTTGATGGGTAGCATCTACGCTAAGGATCTTTGGGGACTCGAAAATCCCAAAGTTGGCCTCCTCAACATTGGCGAGGAGGAGACCAAAGGCAATGCGGCAAGCAAGGCGGCTCACCAGATGTTGGCCGAGGCGGAGGGTATTAACTTCGTGGGCAACATCGAGGGTAAAGACTACTTCACAGGCAAGGCAGACGTGATTGTGTGTGATGGTTTTGTGGGCAACGTTTTGCTGAAAATGTCGGAGAGCCTGCGCTACATCGCCAAAGCGAGGAAAATTGAGGACCAGTTCCTCGACAACCTCAACTACGAGATTAAGGGTGGTACCCCTGCGCTGGGTGTTAACAGCGTGGTTATCGTAGGACACGGAAGTTCGACAGTGCTGGCACTGCGCAACATGGTCCACCAGACCGAGTTGAGTGTTCAGTCGGGCTACGCTGAGGACATCCGTAAAGCATTTGCCCCTGCAACCGAGGAGGCATAAAAAAAACAAAGGCCGAAAGGCCGACTTGGTTCCATAGTTCAACGGATAGAACGACAGTTTCCTAAACTGTAAATCTGGGTTCGATTCCCGGTGGGACTACGAAAAGCGACTCGTCCAAACGGACGGGTCGCTTTTTTTCGTATGTGTGTATATGTCGCTTGTATTTTGTGCGGGCGTGGAAACACCTACAAATGGCTAATGGCAAATAGCCTATAGCGTTAGAGAACGTCGAAGAGATAGGTTACGCCCAGGCGGAGCTGGTGGTAGGGCCAGTCGTGAAGGCCCACTTGGTGGGCAAGGCGCAGTTGGAGGCGACCAAAGGAGTAACCGAGCGAGGTTTTGAGCGTCATCGGGCAGTCGCCATAGCCCTCCCAGCCGATGTAGCCACCATAGCAGGTGTCGACCATAAAGCGTCCGCGGGTGTAGGCAACCAGCAGGCCATACATCACAGCGTCGTTTTGGCGGCCATTGTCGGTCTGCCAGCAGAGGAATCCCGTACTCAGGGCCGTACGCACACTACCCTCCCCCAGCCTAAACTCCCTACCTGCGGCAAGGTCGAAGAAATATCCCGGAGCGTCGTAGCAACGTCCCTCGGCAAAGCGGTTGGCCGAGGCAGTTTTGAGCACCGTGCGGGCCGCAAGGTCAATGCCACATTTCTCCTGCGAGAGGAGGCTCACGTCGGCCGACACATAGACATCGCCCGAGTCGAAGCCCGCAAGGTCACCCGTATGGGGCAGGCGGCGCAGGGCATTAACCTCGGCCGAGGTGTGGAAGTACTCAAATATGGGCATCCAGACGGTGAGGTTGGCCCTCGGGGTGAAGAGCGGAAGGGTGAGGCGCACGAAGAGGTCAGCCGTAATGTCGTCGCCGAGGTTGTCGGTGGTGGTACCCACAAAGCCATCGGCATAGAGTTCCACTTTGAGCTGTTCGCTGGTGCGTCCGTCGAGCATATCGGGCACGGGGAAGGCATTGGGACCAAAGTAGGCGGGGCCTATCTTGGAGGGGATTCCCAGGTTGGGTTTCACGATTGGGGTCTGCGCCATAGCCACGCGTGGCACACAGAGGCACAAGGCCAATGCCAGCAGGAGGGTGTATATAGTTGTGGGTTTCTTCATCGTCGGGAGTAATTTACCACAAATATAGCGAAAAAATTTGCAAAGTGGGGTCCCCTACCCTCCATAATTTGGCACAGAGTTTGAGTAGTAAGGCGCAACGCGGTAGGTCGAACCAACTCTAAAACAACCATCATGGGAAAAGAACAAGCAACCAGAATCCAAACCTCCATACTCAACAAGGCCGAAAAACGTGTGCTCGTGTGGCTCGCCCACCGACAGCCCCTCTGGATGACCTCCGACATCCTAACCTACATCGGAGTGACCGGTGCGGTCATCTGCGCCGTGGGCTTTGCCCTATCGAGCATCAACATCAACTTCCTTTGGCTCTCGTCGTTTGGGCTTGTTGTGAACTGGTATGGCGACAGCCTCGACGGCACTTTGGCGAGGGTGCGCGGCACGCAGAGGCCCACCTATGGTTTCTTCATCGACCACACAATCGACGCTCTGACTATCACGGTGATGTGCGTGGGTGCGGGACTTTCGCCCATGTTACACCTCGTTGTGGCGCTCTTTGTGTTGGTGGCCTACCTGATCATCTCCATCTACACCTATATCTGCACCCTCGTGAAGGAGGAGTTCCGCCTGACCTACGGCCGACTGGGGCCCACGGAGTTCCGACTCATCGTCATCATCGTCAACACGCTCTTTATCTACACCCCCTGGCGACACTACACCTACGTTATCGGGGGCGAGGAGTGTGGTCTGTTTGACATCATCGGCGCCGCCATTGCCATAATAATCTTCACGATGCACATCGTCCAATGGCTCCAAGACCGCCGAACACTCTCGCTCAAAGACCCCGCAAAGCCATATAAACCAGCAAAATAGACACAACGCACGTCCATTCCATAAGCGTTCATTCAGGTAATCGTGAAATATCTCAAATTTATGGCAAGCAGGGGTGTCGGCACACTTGTCGACACGGCCGTGCTGTGGCTCTGCTCCCACTACATTTTTGGTGGGGGCTATTGGGGCACCTACGTCCTCTCGCCCATCATATCCTTCGAGTGCGCCGTGATGAGCAACTTCCTTTGCTCCTACTTTTGGATATGGAGCAGCCGAGTGAGCACCAAAAATTGGCGCTCGTTTTGGCGTCACTTTGTGGCCTTCAACCTCTCGTCGGTGGCGGGCTTTGTGGTCAAAATGGCCTTCTTGCTACTTTTTGAGCGTATCTTCGGGTGGCACGTTGTGGTGTGCAACCTTGCGGCGCTGAGCATTTCGGGAGTAATCAACTACCTCCTATCGGAGTCGGTGGTATTCCGCAAGACAAGCCCACGCCCCACCCACGAGCTACTATCCATTGAGGAGTTGGAGGAGGCCTCTCCCCTATTCCGCAGCACCCTCGGGCGCACACTTGCCCGCTTTGCGATGTGGATGTGTGGCCTTGGAAGGATTAACATCCTCTACGACAGCATTTTCCACCTTCAGGGCCCCGACAGCGCACGGGCT
>JAFYRC010000015.1 GCA_017547065.1 Tidjanibacter sp. | reverse complement strand
CCTCCTTATTCTCAAATTTAGAAATAACCCACTTGTAGTCGTTGCTCACGTTAGCGGAGGTCAAATTTCCATCGGCATCGAAAGTCAACTGCACCTGCTCGGCCAAAACACCACCAACTTGCGCTTTGCCTGTTTCGGCGTTAGGCATTGCGTAGTAGCTGCCATCGTCTTTCTTTGCAAGAAGCACATAGGTGCCATTCGAAACATTGGCAGCCGAGGTAATCACGCTGTAAGTAGGAGTTGGCTCGGGATCGGGAGTTGGCTCGGGATCGGGAGTTGGCTCGGGATCAGGAGTTGGCTCGGGATCGGGAGTTGGCTCGGGATCGGGAGTTGGCTCCGGTTCGGGCTCCGGTTCGGGTTGAGGCTGGTTGCCGTAGACCTCACCGGTCTTCACGCTGTAGATGTAGAGTTGGGAGGTTTCGGCAGCACCCTTGCCAATCCTCCACTCCTCGGCAGTTGCACCAATAGCGGCATAGACATACTTGTGGGTCAAAGTGAGGCCCTCCCTGGTCAGCACGATATTGTAACCACCGTCCGTACGTGCCTCGATTGCAAAGGTGTTGGCATACTCGGTTTTGTAATATGCCGAGAACTTGCCATCCTCACCCATGGGCTGAATTGCCAAGCCATCCGATTTACTGTTGGTACCCTCACCAATCAGGTAGTTTACAGCACCCTCTGCGGTCTGGTAGTAGAAGTTGAACAAGCCACCCTCTACCTCCTTGATATTCCAGTGGTAGTCTGCGGGAATTGCGCCCACAAGTTTACCACCCTCACCTACCGATACACCAGCAAGAACCTCGGTAACACCAACGGTGTGCATCACAGGCTTCCTGTCAACAACGGCATTGGCCATCAGTTTCACGGCGCCATTTGCGTCAACCCAACCAATAGCATAGAGATCCTCGGCAGTGTCGCCCGAAGGATCATCCGAAGGATCATCCGAGCCCTCCACAGCGTAGTAGTCATTGGCATTGATAACCAACTCTTTGTGGTATACCTTATTGGGCTCGAAGTTCACAGCCTCGGCAATGGTCATATCCAACATATAGGAGTTGGAGGTTTCGAGTTGCAGGGCGATGTCGCCGGCAGCGTGGCTACCGGGAGCAACCACCAGCCACACCGACTGGGTGTTGGTGTCGTTAATCACAAAGGGAGTTGCAAGGGCCACATTCACGCTATCCACGCCGTCACTAATCACCAGCGGCGAGGCCTCCATATCGGCCGCCTTGGTGGTGGTCAGCATAAGGTTGGCGTTCTGAATAGCCAAGGGAGCAGCCTGCGATTTGAGCTCCACACGCTTGATGGTGTGGCTCTTGGTCTGACCACTCTCATAGCGCAGTTTAAGCTCCACAATGCTATACACACCACGGAAGCTGAGCTGTATGGACGACTGCTCGCCCTCCACCTTATAGGGCTCCGACTTCATCACCCACAAATCTTTCAGGTGGGCATAGTCACCCGCCTTTGCCTGATTTTGGAGTGCAGGAAGTGCAACGGGAACAAGGTAGTCCACGCCCTCGTTAGCCAAACCTACGTGGGGATAGTAGGCGCAGAACTGATAGACGCCATCACCTTCCCAACGGTACATCGAAAGGTTGGACGAAGCTGCCAACTTAGCCGAGCCATCTTCGGCAATCTCGCTAATAGCATAGGGGTAGTTGCAACCAATAGGCTCGCCCGACACGGTGGCCGAGATACCAATCTTGTCGCCCAACTCCCAAGCAGCAGTGAGAGCCTCCAACTCGTTCTGAGCGAAGTCAACACGAGTTGTTGTGCCCTGCACGCCAAAGTTTACAGCGTCCGCAGTGTTGCCACCAACCACGTCGTTCTCCAACGCCTGGCAGCCAATCAACATTACAGCAGTAATGGTCTGTAAAATATAAAGTACTTTTTTCATCTCTTTTCTCTTTTTATAGTCCACTACTACCACTGACCATCTTCGGGTTGCTCGATGTCGACAAAGCCTTGTTCTACAACCTTGATGGTTACTTTCTCACTCTTCTCCATGCGATTACCCTCGTGGTCCACATTGGCAGCCACAACAACCACCTCATAAGTGCCGGGCTTGGCATAGGTGTAGGTGTAGGAGCCGATGGGCACATCGGGGAAGGACTTGATACCCACGCCGTAGTCGCAACCGATGTTCACCTCGGTGTTGATACGAATGGGCGACGACACTGCCCAGCAGATACGCTCGGAGTCACCTTCCTTACTACCATCGCAGTCAAACCAGATGTAGGCAGACTCGATCTCGGGAGCATAATTACCACTCTCGTTCTCGTAGCCTTTCGTTACAAACATCCAGCCTGCATTTCCCTGGTTCACGAGAGTCTCGGAGGCATTAACCTCCTCGCACTCGGTGTAAATCTGGAAGTTCCTCACACACGCACGCGAGCGAGCATTACTAAGTGCTGCATCATAAGCATCAATCTTGTAGCGGAATGCAAAGAAGATGGGCTTTGCAAGATCCTCGGCGGGAATCAAATCTGCCAATTTATTCACACCGGCAGGAGTGGTCTGATTCAACACCTTGGCGTTGTCGGCACGTTTTGTGGGGTACTCAAACTCGGTGGTCAACTCCTTCCAAGTAGCCTTCTCAACCTCGCCATAGGTGTAAAGGCCCGAGAAGTCGGTTGAGTAGAAAAACCTCAAAATCTTCTTCTCCACATCCTCCACCAACTGATTCTTCCACTGAGCACCTGCCTGGAATGCGGTGTTGAAGGTGATGTAGGCTTCGCCATCATAGATGCGCTCCTGCTGTGCGTAGGAGTAGTCGTTGCCACGCTCTCCAGAGTAGAAGCTCAAATAGTCGGCATCGCTGTCGATTTTGAACACCACGGGCTCCTGGGTGAAATAGGTATTCAGCTCGGTAGAGAGGTTCAGAGTGGGCTCCGATACGCTCTCAAAACCCTTGTCGCAGCCAACCAACAAGGCAGCCGCAACGGCAAATAACATTACAATCCTTTTCATCTCTACCAACCTGTATTTTGAGTTAATTTCTCGTTTACACTAATCTCACGAGCGGGGATAGGCCAGAAGTCATCGCGCTGACGCACACTCTCATAGGCCACCATTGCGGCCAACTGATAGGATGTGGAGCGACCCTCGATGTACTTACCAGCAAGAATCATCTGCTCATAGAGTTTACCCCAACGGGTGAGGTCGTCCTTACGCTGCATCTCATAGCCAAACTCCCT
>JAFYRC010000156.1 GCA_017547065.1 Tidjanibacter sp. | reverse complement strand
GATGAGGCTCGCCACGGCAAGGGCTTCGAGGGTCTCTATAATCGCTATTTCAAATAGTCGAATTAAGGTGTGAAACCAAACAGAAAAGGCTCGGAGTTTTCCGAGCCTTTTTACTTATAGTTAACATTCAACTAATCATACCTAATTACTTAACCCTCAGTCGTTGACCGACACGAAGGGGTGTGGAACTCTTGATGCCATTCAGACGGCAAATTGCACCAACAGTAGTGCCATATTTCTCGGCAATACGATAGAGATTGTCGCCCGATTTTACCTTATAATAAACTGCATCATTAACCGTAGGACGTGGCTTCGAGGCGGCTTTTTCAAGGTTTGTCACGATTTCCTCGCTCGTGAGCGGTTCACCATTCTTGTCGGTAAAAATACCATCCATGTCATCATCCTCTTCAAGTGCCTCGGTGAGCTTGGACGACACATTGAAGTATCCCCTTTCAAGCACAAAGGTGTGATACTTCAAGTCGCCCGTTGAAAAGTCGATAATGCGCTCTGGATCGAACGTGAGGTCGGCATAGCGCACTTCATAGTGGAGGTGTGGGCCACGACTGCGACCGGTGTTGCCTCCATAGCCAATCACCTGACCTGCAACCACATAATCATTCACCTCCACATTGAGTTTACAGAGGTGGCCATAGTAGGTTTCGAGTCCGTTGGGGTGGCGCAAAATCACGAGATAGCCATAGCCGCCGGAGTTGTAGCGAGCATACCTAACCTTGCCTTCAAAAGTCGCATAAATGGGCTCGCCTACAGGCAGACCAATGTCGATACCCTTGTGCATTCCCCTACCTCTTGGGCCATAGCGTGACGACACGCGACCAAGCACCGGTGGGTGGTAATCATTGAGTTTGTGTATCAACTCAATCTCCATGCTCTCCGGAACGTCGGCAATATTCACATTGCGATAAGCAAACACCTCATTCGTAACCCAGTGCTCCTGAAATACTTTCTGGTTGGCACGCTGGGAATAGTCGGTGTAGAGATATCTCCAAGTGTTGTTGGTGTAGGTGATGATTTTCACATTGGGACGATCGGTGTCGATAGTGTCCATCGGAATCTGTGGGAGGTTTTCCAATTCGTATGTCTTGCGTTGGGCGCACAGCGAACCGCACAGCAGCATTGCTACCGTCACACACAACATAATCTTCACGACACTCCAACCCTTCATCGTTCTCCTTCCCTACTCTTCGTTGTCGATATAAAGCGCAGCTTGACTCAACTGCTCATAAAACTCTCTGCCAAAAGCTCTTACAATTGGCTCTTCGAGGGCTTTGTAAACCTTCACACCCCTTGCCTTGCCGCACTCGAATGCACATTTGCAAATGGTCCAGCGGTGCAGATTAAGGCCGTAGTCACCGGTCGAAAAACGTTTCACGCGGATTGGATAGAGGTGGCACGAAATGGGTTTAATAAACGATGTTTTACCCTCGCGATAGGCCCTTTCAATGGCGCAGAAAGTGATACCATTCTCCTTGAAAGCATAGGCACACTGTGCGCCATCTACCAAAGGAGTGGTGTAGTCGCCATCCACGTCAACGACCATAAATCCCTGGCGCTCAATCTCTTCCACGCCCTCGGGAGTCATGTAGTCTTTGTAGTTATCCCACTCCTGCTCGAGCAGATCAACCTCCTCAATATCGAGCGGTGCGCCCGAGTCACCATCCACACAGCACTCTCCCTTGCACACCGAAAGATCACAGCAGAACTCCTCGGTGAGGATGTCGGTGGCAACGATTTTGCCGTCAATATCAATCATTGATTGCCTCATAAGTGTCTTCAATTACGGCCGTAAGAGCCTCAGTCATAGTAATTCCGGCCTCGCGGAGTTGTTTGGGCACAATGCTACCGCCACTCATTCCGGGGATGGTGTTAATCTCAATAAGATAGGGTTCGCCCTCGGGGGTTACCATAAAGTCGACCCTCGCAAGGCCCCTGCAACGGCAAGCCTTGTAGACCGCCAAGGTCATTGCGTGGAGTTTCTCGGCCCACTCTGTGGGGATGTCGGCGGGAGTAATCTCGTCGCTCATGCCCGCGGTATACTTGGCTTCATAGTCGAAGAACTCGTTTTTGGCAACCACCTCCGTAATAGGCAACAACCACTCCTTATCCTCCGTAACCAACACGCCACAAGCCATTTCCCTGCCTGCAATAAACTCCTCAATCAGCACCTCGTTGCTCTCCTCGAAGGCCTTAAAGATTGCCTCGGGCAACTCCTCGGCGCTCTTTACCTTTGTAACGCCACAGCTACTACCACTCGCATTGGGTTTCACAAACAAGGGCAAGCCAAGTTCGGCAACGATAGCGTCGGGTGCGATCCAATCGTCCTCACTCAAAAGAATATCCTTCGCAAGGCTTACACCCGTGTGGGCCACCGCTCTCTTGGTTGTCACCTTGTCGAAAGTAATCACACTCGACACCATATCGCACGACGAGAAGGGTATGCCCATCATCTCAAGGTAGCCCTGAATGTGGCCATCCTCGCCGGGAGTGCCGTGAATCATAATATAGACATAGTCGAAAACGATCTTCTCATTCTC
>JAFYRC010000155.1 GCA_017547065.1 Tidjanibacter sp. | reverse complement strand
CGGCATCGAGCCCATCGAGGCTCCCCTGCCCCTGGCGACCGACACAATCCACATTCGCCGAATAATGCACTTCGACCAGATAAGCAGCACCATCGGCACGCCCAAGGATGTACTCCGTGCGCTCAACCCACAGTTCAAGCAGGACATCGTGCCCGCCGTGAGAGGAAGGAGTTATTCGTTGGTACTACCTGTAGGTGAGGTTGGTAAGTTCCTCGACCACGAGGCCGAGATTATGGGTAAGGACACCATCTATCTGGCCGAGTACATGAACCCCGTAAAGAATGGACAAATCCCCACCTTTGTGATTGATAGCAAGATTCACAAGGTGCAGTCGGGCGAAAACCTCTCCATCATCGCACGCAAGTATGGCGTGACCGTGAAGCAGATTTGCAAGTGGAACAACATCAAAGACCCCTCGAAAATACGCGTGGGCCAGAAACTCGAAATATACCTTAAGTAGGATATGGACATCTTTTTCAACGACATAATCGTAGCACCCGCCACCCCCACAGGTGGTGCCATTGCCATCGTTCGCATCGAGGGCGAGGGAGCAATCGCGCTGTGCGACCGTCTATTCCGCCCCGTTAGTAGTGGCCGACAGTTGTCCGATGCGAAGGGCTATACGATGAGCTATGGCTACATTATGGATGGCGAGCGCAGGGTGGACGACGTCGTTGTGTCGCTCTTTCGTGCGCCCCACAGCTACACGGGTGGCGACATGGTAGAAATCAGTTGTCACGGCTCGGCCTACATCGTGAGCGAAATCGTGAGGCTCGCAGTGGAGGCAGGCGCACGTACCGCAACCGCAGGCGAGTTCACCAAGAGAGCCTTCCTGGCTGGTAAGCTCGACCTCTCGCAAGCCGAAGCGGTGGCCGACGTGATCGCCGCCGACTCCAAAGCTGCGCTCACAATGGCCGATACTCAGCTGCGAGGTGCATATTCTGCCGCCTTGGGCTCCTTACGTGCCGAACTGCTCCACCTGGCCGCAATGCTCGAACTCGAGCTCGACTTCGGCGAGGAGGATGTGGAGTTTGCCAACCGCGAGGAACTCATAGGATTGCTCAACCGCACAGAGGCCGAAATCGCAAGGTTGAAGAGGTCGTTCGTTACGGGTAATGCCATCAAGAAGGGCGTGGCCGTGGCAATCGTGGGAGCACCCAACGTGGGTAAGAGCACGCTCCTCAACCGCATCGTGGGCGATGAGAGGGCTATGGTGAGCGACATAGCAGGCACCACACGAGATACCATCGAGGAGAGCGTTGCCATTGATGGCGTAATGTTCCGCTTTATCGACACCGCGGGTCTGCACGACACCGACGACAAACTGGAAGCTATGGGTATCGAACGCACCCGTAAGGCTCTCGGCGAGGCACAAATCGTTGTGGAGATGTTCGACGCCGTGGGCGATGACTTTGTAACGCCCGGCGAGGAACAGAAACTTGTGAGGGTGCTCAATAAGATTGACCTGCAAGCGGGGACTACCCTACCCGACGGCTGGATTGGCATTTCGGCCAAACAGGGCGCTGGGATTGAGGAGTTCTTGAAGGCTCTGCGCGGGTGTGTTGACACGAGCGACGTAATGCGTGGTGAGGCCGTGGTGAGTAATAGCCGCCACCACGAGGCACTCCTGCACGCCGAAGAGGCGCTCCAAAGGGCCCGTAGCGGACTCAACTTCGGCCTCTCAACAGACCTTGTGGCGCAGGACGTCCGTGCGGTCCTGGAGGCCATCGGCACCATCACCGGCGAAGTCAGCAACCAAGACATCCTCACCCACATCTTCTCGAAGTTTTGTATAGGAAAGTAGTTGATTAATAGAGTTATAGGCGACAAACATATAAGAATCAAAAATAGCTGACCATATGCCACCTATTGACAACCAATACAAAATTAGGAACCAAGAGTTTCTGCAGGAATATGCACAGAGACCCGGAGTGAAAACTATGTTCAATGGTGTGATGTATCGGGTGATAAACAAGGGTAATGGCCCTAAGCCTTCGCCTAAAAGTTTTATCTCTGTATATTACACGG
>JAFYRC010000154.1 GCA_017547065.1 Tidjanibacter sp. | reverse complement strand
CGACACCTCAATTTTGAAGAGAGGACCATTGCCACCCACAATATCTTCGCCTCCACCCGGAGGTACAACAGTGTCACACGCCACCGCTACAAACATCGTTGCAACAAATGTGGCAATTCGTACAAAATGTTTCATAACTTATACTTTTATATAGGTAAATTTTAGTAGTTCAAAGGAGGTTGGGCAACGCCATACGGTCACCCTTTGCCATTTCATTCGCTATAAAAATAAGTACAAAGGGAGGAAAAAGCAAATAAATTCGCCACAAACAGGGCCTTTGCGAACAGAAAATTTGGGGTATTACGAAATTATTGACTACATTTGTGGAAATTATATCATCACAACACTATTATGAAACACAACCTTATTTCGACCATTTTCGCACTCGCATGCACACTCGGCGTGAGCGCACAGGTGGGTAATGTTACCGTATCGCAGTATGGTTCCGAGCCCCTCAAAATCGGCTCCGTAGAGGAGTGGGAGCAGGTACACCGTCCCGTAATTATGAACTTCTTCGAGCAGGAGGTCTACGGACTCATGCCCGATGGTCAGGTGGGCATCACCTACGAGGTACTCAACGAGTGTCCCAACGCTCTGGGTGGTAAGGCCATCCGCAAGGAGGTGGCAATGCACATCGCAGGCCTCGACACCCCCGTGTTGATTCTGATGTATCTGCCCGCAAATGCCAAAGGCCCCGTGCCCGCATTCCTCGGCATGAACTTCAAAGGTAACCACCAGATCAATCCCGATCCCGCAATCACCCCCTCGCCCAACGCCCCCGTATACAAGGGCGACCCCGAGCGTGGTGCTGCATCGAGCCGTTGGCCCGTGGAGTTCATTGTGGAGAGCGGCTATGCTGTGGTTACACTCAACCGTGACAACGTAGATCCCGACTTCGACGACGGTTTCCAGAATAGCGTTCACCCCCTCTTCTATGCTGAGGGTCAGACTGCCCCCAAAGCTAATGAGTGGGGCACTATCGGTGCGTGGGCTTGGAGCCTTTCGCGCGTGATGGACTACTTGGTGAGCGACAAGGCTATCGACTCCAACAAGGTTGCCGTTGTGGGCCACTCGCGTCTGGGCAAGACCGCCCTCTGGGCAGGCGCTACCGACAAGAGGTTTGCAATTGCCATCTCCAACGACTCCGGTTGTGGCGGCGCTGCACTCTCCATCCGCAAGGTGGGCGAGAGCGTGGATGTTATCAACCGCTCGTTCCCCCACTGGTTCTGCGACAACTACAACAAGTATCGCAACAACGAGTCGGCTCTCTTCGTAGACCAGCAGGGTCTTATCGCCCTCATCGCACCCCGCCCCGTGTATGTTGCAAGTGCAACCCTCGACCAGTGGGCCGACCCCGAAGGAGAGTACCTCTCGGCACTCTACGCTTCGCCCGTGTATGAGCTCTACGGCTTGCAGGGCCTCACCACTCCTATGCCCGCACCCGAGCAGCCTATGAATAGCGGCCACGTGGGCTACCACCTCCGCACCGGTAGGCACGACATCACCCTCTACGATTGGCAGCAGTATGTTGACTTCGCCAACCGTCACTTCGGCGTGAAATAAGGAGATAAAACGATAAATGAAAGCGGGAGAAAGGTGACTTTCTCCCGCTTTCGTTTTGTATATTAGTCCTTTCTATCGGCCCTCGAAGGTGAGCTTCATAGAGAAGTGGGCACGGCCGTCGATTTTGCCCTGGATGTAGCACACGCCATCCTCGCCGGCAACGTGGTAGAGTTCCACGAGCTGGTGGTTGCGTACCTCAGCGTCGTAGTTAATCAGCAAGTCGCGCAACTCGCAGTCGGTATACAGGCCCTCTGCCTCCAAAGCATCCAGTGCCCAAACCACATATTTTACGTTGTTGGCGTGGCCTACATAGTCGATATCCGACCAGCTAACCTTGTGGGTACCAATCAGCTGGGGCTCCACGCCCGCAGGAAGGCTCACCTTGTCGGCAGGCTCGGCAATGGCATCCTCCTTCACGCACTTCTCCGCACTCTCGGCCAGCTCGGTGTTGCGAGCGGTAACAAGGCGGTGGGTGTTGACATCGATGATGAGCCACGAGGTGGTTGCGTCGGCCAGCAGTTCGCCCTCGGCATTGTGGAGGGTGAAGTCACGAAGGTAGAAGAGCCTATTGGCGCCCTTGTGCCAAGTATTGAGGGTCACCTGCTCGCGCCACTTGGGGTAGTGGTTGAATCGAACGTGAGTGCGGGAAAGCACCCAGGTGGTGTTGGAGCTAATCAGGTCATCGTAGCCAAAGCCCAATGTGTTGGCACTACGGCCAGCAGCCTCCTGCATCCAATCGAGCAGTGCTGTGGGGCGAAGGCGTTGTGCACTATCCGACTCGTAGCAAACGACGGAGTGCTGTTCAGTGTATTTCTCTGCCATATTTTTTAAAGTTGTTTTGTTTCGTTAGTGGGGCAAAGATACAAAAATATCTCATATTACCTCATTTTGCCCCGTGCGGTCACAAAACCGCCCCGTCGGAGTGCGGTAAAATGAAAAAGGCGAACGGAAATGTAACAATCCCGTTCAAAAGAATTGGGAGGGTAAGGCAAGCAAAGGACAAATATGTATATTTGTTTTGTGTACTGTATGAACTAACAAACCAAAAACAACTAATAAACCCTATGAAACAGCTCTTCACACCCTGGCTCATTGCCGTGTGCCTCACAGTGGCCACGTTGAGCTCGTGCGAACAGACCCCGGAGGTTATCTACGTCGATGATGAGTATATCCCAACCCTTGCATTGGAGCTCACATCCGACCTTCCAGAATCAGTTTACCTCTCCGAAACGCTCAACTTTTCGGCAAAAGTCACATCCAAATTTGTGGCTATTGCATCGCTCAATGTACAACTGATTCTCAACGACGAGATTTTTGCCCAAACAACCGTAAAAATCAACCCCACAAGTGACGGCAAGGCGGCTGATTTTAGCGGTAGTTTTGAAATCCCCTTTGTAGCTAATGCCCCCACGGGTCTTGCAACGTTGCGTTTCACGGCCACCAACGTCAATGGCGGAAAGCGTGACTTTGACTACACACTCCCCGTTCAGCGTCCACAGTTCAACAACCTCGTATTGGTTCACGCACGAGGCACCTACAACGTGCCACGCATCGACGAGAACACCTATCACTTGGAGGCCAACATTCCCGACGACGAGAATGCCTACTTGCAGACTCCACCTTTCGGCTCCGACAACCGCGTGATAAATTTCAAGTTGGCAAGCAGCACCGGTGACGTACGCACCGACTCGAAGGGTAACTCCGGTATTCCCATGGGCGTGTTGCAGAATGGCAAAAAGACCATCACTCTCAACACCGAGAATTTCCACTACTTCCTTCCCAATCAGGCCTACCTCCACAAAGTACAGGCCAGCACCAAGGATGGTACTCCTCCCGCCAATAGCCCCTTCTACGACATTGTGCTCTCACGCAACAAAAAGGCCGTTGACAGCCACGGACGTACCGGCAACCGTATTACAGACGCTTCCGGCAAGACCATCAAGTTCAAGCTCAAAGCCGGCTCGCAGGTGATTGACGGCTATTCGGGCCGCGTGCGTTCCACCGTTCTCTATCCCGAGCAAGGTGTGCAGGTAAACGTTGGTTCCAAGAGGACAATCAACGGCAAGCCCTGTTTCTTCGCTTTCAGCTTTGCGACCGACAAGGGTAGCCAGTCTGGTTGGATCTATGAGGAGAACGTTGACGACCCCACAAATATGGAGCTCTATGGTGCCGATTTCCGCATCGACCTCACCCCAAAAGCTGTGGCGGGTGATGCTCCCATTCAGTACCGAGTGGTGGCTGCCGACCCCAAACCTTGGGCCGAGCTCAAAGTGCGTAGTGGTATCACCAGGGCCGAGAACGTTGCCGTATCGGACTACCTCGACCGTGGCGATGGCACAATCTACACGCTCTATGCACTCCCCTACTTTGGTGGTTTCGCCAACGACGCCAACATCGGCGACGGTCAGCCCATCTTCATTCCCGATGCAGGTGTGCCCCACATGATTCTCAAAGTGTTCCTCCCCAGCGATCCCATCGAAGAGGACCACATTGCTTACAGCGATCCCGCAAAGCAGCAGATGGAGTGGGTGTTCGGACGCATCGGCGAGTGCCGTGGTTGGGTGCCCATGCTTGACCTTGTTGAAGACAAATAAGAAAAACGAAAAAGAATATGAAAAAGAACTTATATATGCTCTTTGTTGCTGCAGCAACACTCCTCGGCGGATGTGGTGAGCCCGACCCCATCTACATTCACAATCCCCACCCCGGAAATACCGAGGCCACTCTCAGCTTCACCTCCGCAGAGAGCACAAACATCGACGCTGCCAAGCAGGACGTTGTTTTCGACTTTGTGTCCAGCCAAGTAAACTTTGAGGTGAAGACCGACCGTGAGTGGTGCAGTGCCAAGGTTGTGGACAACAATAAACTCGTTGTGAGTGTCGACAAGAATGACTACGCCAACAATCGAGTGGCAACCATCACCATCGTTGCGGGCATCTACGACAACATCACCGCCCCCAAAAGCGTAACCGTCTATCAGGGCCCCGGCGAAATAGCCCTCCCCAAGGTAGGTGACATCTACGGTAGCGGCGTTGTCTACTGGGTGAGCACCGCTGCCGTCAATGCAGGTTTCCGCACGGTGAGCCTCAAGCGTGCCTATGGTATGGACGCACAGTGGAGCACCGACCTCTACCAGCTCGGACTGACCGACAAAAACGACGGTCGCAAGAATGTTGCAAAACTCCAAAATCTCAGCGAGTATCCCGCATTCAACTTCTGCGCCACAATGGCCCCCAACCACGGACAAGGCTGGTATTTGCCCGCACTCAACGAGTGGAACGACATCTTCCTGCTCTACAACGGAGGTATCACCCCCACCAAGGGCCTTCCAACTGAGGCCGAGCAGGTAAAGAGGGCAGAGTTTGAGGCTTTCCTCGCTGCCAACGGAGGCGCCCCCTTCAACTCGTTTGTTGCGTCGAGCAATGGCGACAGCTACTGGACCAGCACCGAGGTTGATTTCGAGAACGCCTACACCGTGTTGACCTGGAATCACAAAACCCTCGAAGGCTCCAAAACCGGCTCCAAGCGCGGTGCTCGTTGCATTCAGCACTTCGATTTGCGATAGAGATCTTTCGATTGTCAGGCAGAACACCTCCGCTTGACGACCAAACAAAAAGCCTCGGCTCCGCCAATGGAGCCGAGGCTT
>JAFYRC010000153.1 GCA_017547065.1 Tidjanibacter sp. | reverse complement strand
GTAGTGGGGTAGTACACATAAACACAAAAGGAGCGAACCGCAATGGTTCGCTCCTTTTGTGTTTCGACACCCACCGATGTGTGTGGTGTCCAAACGAAAACCTTTCCTATTTCAAGCCCTCGGGCAACTCGGCGCGCTTGTAAACCAGAGTCTCAATGCCCTCGGCTGTGGTTGCGCCCTCCTCGTAGACCTGCAAAATCATTGTCGAGGCGGTGAGGCTCTTGACAGTGTAGCGGTGCGACCACTCGGTGCCGTTGGAGTAGTCGTAGATACCGCGCAGAATGCTCTGACCAATGCTGTTGGAGTATAGGTTGTAGGTGCCGGTGATGATGTCCATTACCGAGCTGTTTACATTCTGATAGAGGGTGAATTTTCGGCCGGAGTTGACAAACTCAATGTAGACAACCATCTCCTCCGCTACAGCTGCACCCTGCCATTGGTCGAGTTTCCACACGCCCGAAATGTTGGCTGCGGTGATGGGTACCTGTGGCTCTGCCGGCTCGATGGGCTCGCCACAACTCCACGCAACGAAGGCGAGGGTGGCTGCCATAAAAATCTTAAACCACTTTTTCATACTTTCTGTTTTTTCTATTTTTTTGTTACACTTATTTTCTAATCTCAATCTTGCGCTCTCTCGGTGGGGCGTTCACTCCTCCCAAGTGGAGCATCAACGGTTCGTTTCTCTCAACAATCTCTGTGGGCAGTTCCACCAAGAGGTTTCCTTCCTGGCCGGGTTGCAACACTCTGGGCTCTGTGCGGGCCACGATACCTCGGGTCGAGAGCCTTGCGTCGTGGGTGATAACCAACGGGGTGCTTCCTCCGTTACGCACGGCAATCTTTGCCACTCTGTCGTTGGCCTTCACCTCCCTGGTGCGCAACTGCAAAGTTCCCATCGTGTGGGGCCACAGAGGATTGTGTCCGTCGCCACTCTCAACTCTTCCTACCACCTCCACCACAGCCGAAGGATTGGTGTCGGCCAGGGTGGTGTAGAGGTAGATGTTGTAGCGCACCCCTCCACTGCGTCCCTTGGGGTTGAAGGTGAGGTCTATTGCCCCCGTCTTACCACTCGCAATGGGCTTGGAGTCGTAGTTTGCCACCAGACACCCACAACCGCTGCGGATGCGTGTGATGGCCGCTTTGCGACCGCTGTTGTTCTTCCACACAATGGAGAACTCACGAGGCGAGTCGCTCTCTTGGAGCACTCCGAGGTCGATGGTGCTACCACCCTCAATCTCCACACCCACCGACTCAATCTGAGTGGGCGTTGCGGCCTCTTTGAGAGCCTCCTGCGAGATGATGCGGATTTGTGCACGGCTTTCGGTTGGGAGCACAACCCCCAGCACCACGGCTACTGCCAAACCAAACCACCTTCGCCCAAACATAACTCTCAATACGCTCCGTTGTGTGAAACCTCTCCGCCTATCGTCTTACATCCAGCCGAGACTACCTGCACCCTTCCTCACGGTGATGAGGAACTGCTGGCTCTGTCCATTACTTGTGGTGATTGTAGCCGTTGTAGAGCCCTCTTTCAAGCCCTCGAAGGTCAACTTGCCGTCCTCGTTGGTGTGGCTGGCAATGTTGGTGTTGCTGATAGTCACGGTGTAAGTCATCTTCTCGCCGTTAGCGAAGTAGCGGGCGGGCACAAGGGTTGCTTTCTCACCCATGCCAACGTAGACGTTGGGGAAGGTCATGGGTACACCCACACCGTCCAAAGCGTTGATGAGTGCAGTGGCATTTACGAGGCCGCTACCCATCTGGCCCTTGTACTTACTGAGGGTCATCTCGTCGGCCATATACCTACCAATGCTCTGCAAGTAGATGTAGTACATCTTGTGCGAGGGCCACAGGCCGTCAATCTTGGTGGCAGTGGAGTGGAGCAACTTCTGAAGCTCCTCGGCTTTCACGATGCGACGCTGGTCGGCAATGTAGGATGCAGCCAGGGCCAACACACCCGACACGTGGGGACATGCCATCGAGGTGCCGTCCATATAACCATAGCCACTATTGTTTGTGAACTCCAAAGGCATGGTCGAGAGGATGCCGCCCCTCGAACCAACAATAACATCCACGATGTTGTTGATACCCTGACCAACGCTCTCGGCGTCATACTCCCAGGTATACTCCTGGTCGCCACCGGGAGCCGAGATGGTAACACCGGTGGAGTAGTTGGTGTAGCTTGCGGGGGTAAAGTCGGCTGCGATTGCTGCCACCGACACTGCAATATCCGCAGCACCGGGGAAACCGGCCATAGGTGCATACTCGTTACCTGCAGCCCACACGGTGATACCGCCGTCGATGGGACCGCTGGGCGAGCCTGCCTGGTGGATGAAGTACTCCATAGCCTCCTTCTGGAGAGGATCGCCTGCCTCCCACTGCTCCTGCGAGGTGTAGCCTCGGCTGAAGTCGTAGGGACTTGCAGCTCCGGAGTTGTAGCCCCAGCTACACTGCATAATCACTGCACCGTTGTCGGCTGCATATTTCATTGCCCTGATCATCTGGAGGGCAGTGGAGCCATTGTAGCCCGAGAAAATCTGGCACGACATAATCTTCACGCCACCAACACCATTGTTACCACCGCCAATCGAGCTGATACCCTCACCATTGTTGTTCACTGCGGCAATCACACCCGCAACGTGGGTGCCGTGGCCGGTGTCGCCATTCCTTGCCCAGTTGATCTTACCGCTCTTGTCGGTAAAGTTGTAGCCGTGGTAGTCGCCCGAGTAGCCGTTACCGTCGTTGTCGTTGCTGTCGCCGTAAATCTCGTCCTCGTTAACCCACATGCTGGCCTTCAAGTCGGGGTGGTTTACCCACACACCCTCATCAAGCACAGCCACGATGATGTCGGGGTTACCAACGGTCTTCTTCCAAGCCTGCTCCACCTGTACGTCGGAGTCTTTCAGCGACTTGCTGACGCCATTCTTAACGAGCAGCGTACCGTCGTTGATTACATTCCACTGATATCCCAACAGAGGGTCATTCCACCTGCCTTCTGCCTGCGCAACGGCACGGGTGAGAGCCTCGGCCGAGAGGGGAGTGGACTTACCGTTGTAGGTGCGCTTGATGGTGTAGTTGAGTCCCACCTTCTGCACCTCGCCAAGGCGTGCAAATTTCTTTGCCACCTCGCTGGCCTTCTCGCCATTGAACTTGACGATGTACCACAAGTGCAGACCGCTTTTGCGGGTGCGCTCCTCGTGGCGACTATCCACGGGGAATACCCTCTCGATGTGGTAGCCGTCCACAATGCTGAGCACCTCGTCCACCGAGGGCACACCACTACGGGTGGCACCACTGCGGCCAATGTTTCCGAGCATAGCTTCCACTTCGGGGCTGAATTTCACGAACAATTCGCCCTCCGCATACTCGAAATCCTCATTTACCACTATGTCCTCACCACCCTCGGGACGATTCTGTTCGGTCTGTCCCAGGTCGTTAAGGCAACTGCTCAAAGACAACATCGTTGCCAGAGCCATAGTCATAACCAATCCTTTTTTCATATTTTGTTTTTCCATTAAATTACATCAAATTATTACGATTCCACGGGCCTACTCTTCCTCTTCCTCCTCTTCGGTAGCTTGTTTCTTGAAGGGGTAGAGTTTGTAATAGTAGTCCAAATTTGCGGGCTCGTTGTCGAATTTGGCCAGATTGCCTGCCTGATCACGACCCTCCTGCTGGAATACAAGGCTGTAAGGGATCCACATATCCAACGAGGGGTGGTAGAGCAGCCAGTCGGGCAGATTGCCGGTCAGGCGGTTGAAGTTGATGCTGAACCTCTTGGTGTGGGGCATCACCTTCTTAATCTTGTTCTGCACGAGGAACTCGGGAAGGGTGTCGCCCTTAATGCGGTCCTCCTCGGTGTAGCAAGGTACACTGGGATCGTCCAAGAAGTCGGGCAACTCGCCTTGCAGGTAGTTTACCGACAGCACCAGAGTGTCCAAGCCCCACAGAATGAGGTCTTTGGGAAACTCTTTCTCCTCAATGAAACCACCCAAATTGGTCTTGGTGGTGTTGCTCAAATCGTAGATTGTACTACGCTGGTTGGCATTGAGGATGAGTGCGTGCAGTTTGGGAAGGTTCTCCTTGGTGAGCACATCGGGCACAGTGGTGAAGTTGTTTGCACACAAGTCGAGGTACTCCAAGTTTTTCATATTCGTCAAGCTCTCATCCACCTCCGACAGACCGTGGGCACCCACAGTGAGTCGTTTGAGCTGGGTGAGCGAGGTGATAGCGTCGCCCAGTGTGAGATCCTTCAAGAAGGTGTTGGTGTTACCAAAGATATAGATCTCCTCGGCAGCTGTGAGGTACCTAAACTCATAGGGCAACTGCTCGTTGAAGTTGTACATGTAGATCTGCACCCTCTTTACACGGCCCTCGTAGCCGGGTTTGAAACCATCGTGCTTCTCCTTCCAGAGGGTTACTCCTTCCCACCTATCCATGGGGATCGAAGTGTCCCACATCGAGAGAGTCCTCATGGCACGCTGGATGCTAATGAGGGCCACGGAGTCACCCGCACGGGTGTTCTCCTCAATGGGGTCGGCAGCCTTCTGCACCACCTCCAAGACGTCCTGGCGGGCCAGAGTTACACTCTTCTTGGGCTCGAACTCCACCTTGGCCACACGCTCCTTGGGCGAGGTGTTGATGTCCCACTCGAAGTCCACCTTCACCTCCCTGGGGCGTACGCCACGGTTGAGCTCCACGTTGAAGCTCTGGGGATTGAGCCAGTGTACTCCCTCGGGAAGTTTCACGTTGAAATCAACGTTAGTCTTCACATTCACGCTAAACTTGCGAGCTTCGAGCACGTCGTAGTTGTTCAACTTCTGGGCATCCTCCTCCAACTCGATGGAGTAGTCAAAACCTTTCTGGTTTACGATAATCTCCTCAGTCTTACCGCTTACGAGGTTTTCAATGTAGATTTTGCAATTACGTCCCTCGGTGGTGAGCGCCGAGTCAATTACGATGCTACACTCCGTACTGCCATTGCCATTGGCGGGCGAAATGGTGAGCCAGGGCTCCTTAACCGATGCGGTCCACTTGTCGGCCGAGGAAATCTGAACTCTCTCCACGCCACCAACAGCCTCCACATTGAGGGGCTCCTTCACATTCAGTCCAAACTCGATGTTTGGGTCATTCTGGCAAGAGGCAAGTCCCGCAACAGCCAGGGCTGCAAGCCAGATGTGTGTGTTTCGTTTCATTATCATAGTGTCTGCGTTTTTTCAGTGTTCGTTATGCTTACTCTTCCAACATCTGCGGGCAGTTGAGAATGTTCTGCGACATATCGTAGAGCAGAATGTAGGCTCCAACCTGCCATGCATAGCAGATGTCCGCAGCATTAAATGTGATGTTGGGGTTGTCGCTAATTTCGAGGTAGTAGCACAATGTCGAGATTGTGTCCTCCACCACGCCAAGGTCGTTCGAACCGAGGTAAAGACCCCTCAGGCCGAAGTGCTGGTAGACACCCTGGGGCCACTCGCTCAGAGTACGCTCACCCTTGCTGTTGCGTTGAGCACGCACGGCCAACACCGTCAAACTTGCGCAGTCCAGAGGCTCATAGGGGAACTCGCTGAATGCGTTGTACGACAGGTCCACACCATAGAGGTAGGGGAGGTTGGCTGCGTGCAACTCCCTGGGTAGGTCGGTGAGGTAGTTGTAGGAGAGGTCCAACGAGGTCAAATCAACCATATCGGTGAAAGCACTCTTGGAAATCTCGGTCAACTGGCACAAACTTGCGTTCAGGAAACCCACAATCGACTTGGTCTTGGACAAACAGCCGGTCAACTTTTTAAGGGGGTTCATTCGCAACGAGAGTGTACCCACGTTGATACCCTGGAATGTGCCGTCGTCCTCACCCTCAAAGCCGGTGATCTGGTTGTCCACAAAGCTCACGCTGGCCATGGTGTAGAGGCTCTTGGCGTTGAAAATGTTGGGCACCTTGGTGAGTTTGTTGCTATTTACGGAGAAAGTCTCAATGTCGTCGCAGCCGCAGAAGAAGTTCAAGCCGGTCTCGGGGTCCTTCTCGTAGGGAATCTCGGTGAGTCGGTTGTTGTCCAGGTAGAGCTGAACGGGCGCTACATCCTTACCCCAGGGGTGCAACTTCTCAATCTCGTTGTAGGCAAAGTCGATAAGGCCGATCTTTTTGAAATTCTTGAAGCACTCGGGCACCTCGCGGAGAGTGTTCTCGCGAGCATAGAGAATCTGGATTTTCTCTTTGCTGGCACCGTTTGCCAAAGCCTCAATACCTTTGTAAATTTCCTCCGACGACCACTGCTTGTTGTTGGAGATGTTCACCGACACCAACTCGGGCATCTGACCAATCACCACGGGGAACTGCTTCATGTTGGGGCAGTTGTAGATTTCAAGGTCGGTACACGAAGTGAGGTTTACAATCTCTGCGGGCAGGCTCTCGATGGTGCTGTTGGCAATGTAGAGATACTGCAATTTCTCGAGGTTACCAATGGTGGAGGGCAACGACGTAAGACCATTGCAGAGGGTACCGTGGATGGTATCCTTGGGCTTAACAGCTTTCAGCGCACCGGTCTTGCGGTCGAAAATCTCATCCTCCTTCATGGTCTTGTAGAGGCTCACCTCGGGAATGTCGATGTTGTGCTCGGCCAAGGCCCTTGCGATAGGCTCCGACATCTGCACGGGAGTGTGGATGCTGTGCAACCAATCGCCGTGCAACGACATACGATTGCGTCCCTTCTCGGTAAGCGAAAGATTGCTGTCGAGTGTGGGATCAAACAGGTCGTTGGTATCGTTGTGTGTACCGAGGTAGAGCTCCACGAGCTCGGTGAGTCGGCCGATCTCGGGCGAGAGGTCGCCACGGAAACCGAAGTTACTGATGTCGATGCGGGCAACACGGCCATTGGAGTGAACCATCACACCGGGCTGCTCACACCACAAGTCAACGTCCTTGTTGTCAAAGTTCCAGTTGGTACCGGCGGGGTAGTCCTCACCGAAGTAGCTCCAGTTGGGGCCATCGAGGCTCTCCCAAATGGCCTTCAAAGCATAGTAGTCCTGAATGTGGAGGTCGGCCTGACGGAGGGTGATTTTCACCTTAACCTCCGTTGTGGCGTTGTCCTTCACGGTAACTTCGTCCTGCTCGCTACCATTGTTACTCTCCAAGAGGATGTCGTTGTCGGCGAAGGTTTCGAATCTCGATATCACATAGTCGCCTGCAGGCATCCACACCAAGGTGTCACACTTAATTTGCGACGACTTGGTGCCGTCCTCGTTGTAGACATACTCAAAGTCGCACTCCAAGTCCTCGATTGTGGTGGACTTATTGGTCAATTTGTTTTTGAGCGTAACGTTGGCTTTGACAATCTCGTCAAAGGTGTATTCCCTTGGTTTCTCAATGGTTGCAGCCTTGCCAAACTCCTTCATATCCTTCACAAACGAGAACCTTACAAGTCCACGCTTTACAACACCAACGGTGATGTCCTGCACGGTCAGACCGCCCTCTACAACCTCGAACTCGTTGGCAATGGTGGGGGCAAACGAGCCCAGAGGGTTGTCGTTTGCATCGTAGAGAGCATAGCCGTGCAACTTGTAGGCGCCCACAAGAAGCTTGATTTTGTCGCTACGCAAGCCCCATTCGCCCTTCTCTGTGCCGTCGTTGGCGAGGGTGAGGGTTTGAGTGATGGTGCGCTCGTAGTTCTCGTCATAGCCGAGGGTTACCTGCACCTTGTAGGCATCGCGCAGATATTCCAATTCGCCACCAACCATGGCTCGCGAGTCGGGCTCGTAGGATGCGTGTTTGTAGAGCTTGAACTGGGCATAACCATAGCCACTATCCAATCCCTCCTCAACGTCGGTAGTACATCCAACCGACAGCGCTGCGAGGGTGGTCGTCAAGGCCCAAACCAAAAGTTTTTTCAATTTCATATCTCTTTATGTTTCCTCTGTGTCCTTATATATAATATATGTATACCTTGCGGTCTTTAGTTCACGTTGTAGTAAATCACAATGTGTCCCACAGCG
>JAFYRC010000152.1 GCA_017547065.1 Tidjanibacter sp. | reverse complement strand
GGACCATCGATGGCGAAAGGAATCGCTCCTCCGCAACATCGGCTCCCACCTTGTTGATAAGCAGCGAGATATGTTTACGTTTTCCTTTTTGGAGATAGCCAACCTCAATGTCGTGGCCACCCTTCGAAAGCTTCACATCGCCGTAGTTCTCCTGGAAGTGGGAGGTGGAAGATGCAAAGACAACCTTTCCGTCCACCTTCAAGTAGCAACCGTCGTCGGAACGGGAGTGGAAGCGGTATTTTGCAGCCTCCTCAATGTTGATTGTTGCCTCATATTTCACAGCAAAGCAATCGCCTTTGGGGGCAATCTCGTCCAGCGAAACCTCATAGGTGTAGCCCACCTTGTTGGGACGCAGGTATGCAAAATCGGGGACGTAGATGGAGGTGGGGTTCTCATAAAGCGAGTACTTAACCTTGCGCTTCTGTCCCTCCATAAAGCGGTAGTGCTCAACGGTTTCCTTGCTGCACACATCACCCACATAGGTCTTAAACCTCACAGCACACTCCTCCTCAATGCGGATGGGAGCAGTGTAGAGAGCCGACTCCTTCGTAGGCTCCGAACCATCGGTTGTGTAGCGCACCTCTGCGCCTGGCCAATCGGCCACAAGTGCAAGTTCAATGGGCTCCGAGTAGAGCGCGCCATTGTGGCTTGGGCAAGCCACGGGAGCATAGGCCAAATTGCCCCTGTTGCCCCTATCGAAAGCCTCTACAAGAGGTTTGCCAACACAAACATCCTCGGGCCACTCCACACCCATAGCCCAAGCTACCGTGGGAGCAACATCAAAGATGAAGTATTTGGAGAGGGTTACACCCTTCTGCACGCCGGCACCATAGAGGATAATGGGGATCTCAATTGCCTTAGCCGACTCGCCGCTGTGTGTACCCAAAAAACCACCGTGGTCTGCCACAACGAGAATCAGGGTGTTTTTCAAAAGACCTTCGGCCTCGATGCGGTCAACAAATCGGCCAATCAGAGCATCATATTTCTCAATGCAGGAGTAGAAATCCTCCGTATCGTGTCCATCGTTGTGACCAACGTGGTCTGTATCGAGAATGTGCATATAGAGCAGATCGGGGCGGTCGGCGAAGAAGAGCTCCTCGGCACGCTCAAAGGTAGCCTCGCCGGTGGGGGTCTTCTCGCAAATATCGACCCTCTCCCACGAGAACATCCTCTTGACGTTCTTCCACTCGTGCAACATATATACCTTTGCGTCCTCACCACGGCTCCAACGCACCCAGTCGAAGATGCTGGGGAACAGGCCATCCTCGTTGGCGATGTAGGGCTCAATGCGGTGGTTATCTCGCTGCCAGGGGTTGCCGGTCACGCCGTGTTGCACGGGCGAAGCACCTGTGAGCATTGTGGCCCAGTTTTGGGTACTAGCGGGTGTGAGAATACACCTACCGTTGATGCACGAAGCGCCATTCTCAATCATCCGATTGAGGTTGGGGGTAGTTGCCCTCTGCATACCGTGTGAACTCATAGCATCAAGACCAATGATGATGACGTGGTCCACCTTAGGCGAAGCAACCTCGTGGCCACAACAACCCACCTGGAGTGTTGCGGCCATCAGGATATAAGCAAGTTTTTTCATAATCTGTTTGGGGATTTATAACTACTCGAGAGTATCGAAGAAATTAATTAGGTCGTAGACGTGAATATTGATGTTCTTCATGTAGCGACCCAAGTAGGGATACATCTGATAGGAGTTGTCGTAGAGACCCTTGTTTGCGGGTTTGCTATCGTTATCGGTGCCATCGTCATCCTGATACTTGAACCAGTGCCAGCCCACGCAGTTGGTTGCTTGGAGCAGACCAAGGGTGAAGTTCTGGTAGGCATAGGCCCTTGCGGCCTGATTCTTAACAGCAAAGCCTGCACCACTCTCGTTGTTAAGGTCGGAGTCGTTGATACCCTTGGTATAGAACTCGGTTACGAGGAAGGGTTTATTTGACCACTTCTCCCACTCCGACACGCGACCATTCACGTGAATTTCAGGAGTCCAGTTGCCGTAGTAGTTAATCGACACCACATCGCAATACTTACCTGCTGCAGTAACAATAGGCTCGGTCTTATACTCACCGTGCAAACGTGTACCGAGATAGAGCATCTGAGGATCGGCAGCTTTGATTGCCTCGCTCACGCCTTTGTAATATTTCTCGGCAAGGAACTGGGTGAAATTGAGGTTAACCGACCACCACATATTGCTGTAATCGCTTGCCATCTGAGGATAGTTCTTATCAACCCACTCTTGTGCCGCTTTGTGGCCGAAATGGTCTGCGGGAAGGTTGAGAAGTTTGTAGAGGATATAGTTTTCCCTGCCATTGGACGAACCACCAAAAGGAATCTCGTTGTCGGAGAAGATACCAACCACATTGGGATCACCCACATAGGGAGCCAGCGTTGTTTTGGCATAATCTTTCACCCAGCTCTCCCAATTGGGGTGCAACACAGCACCAATCTTTGCATTGGCACTATTGAGGTTTGAGTTATCCAACGCTTTCGCAGCCGCACCAATAAAGCCAAACGAGGGGCAGAGCATCAGAGGAGCATTGGGGTTTGCGGCATTGTGCGTCTGAATTTTCTGATAAGTGTCGGTACAAAATGCGCCTGTTCCGTGAATACCCACACTTGCAAGCTCCCTCTGGGTAGTTGAGAGCCACAGAGCGTCATCACCACCAAAGCGACCCTGAAATGCAGTAGCATTACGAGCCGAGGAGCCATAGCGCAAGGAGGTTACGGCACGCTGGTGGTGCAGATAACCCTCGGGGTCTACCAACCACCAACGAGAACCAACCTTTGTAACATAGAAACGACCGGTGACAGCCTGACGAGGAAGTTCGAGCGAAGATCCATATTTATTGGTTTTCTCCTTGTAGGTTTCGATGGTTTCATCAGGAGTAAAACCAACCAAGTTGGCAAGCACACGAGTTTTAATTTTCTTCCATGCACGCGATGCCTTGGGCTTATCGGTGGTACTAATCTCCACCTCTATGGGGCGATAGTAGGACTGTTTGGGAGGGGCTCCGTAGGTCCAACTACTCGTACCGGAGGTTGCATTGGTAACAAAGGTGAATGGCTCCTCGGGGCCTGCTGCCGGAAGCAGAGGATCCTCCACATCAGGCTTAGTAGCCCCCGGAGTGGGTTTGTGGGGTTTAACCACGGGTTCGGGTTCTGCGCAAGCAACCATCGCAAGCGACAACGCCGCTGCGCCAAGAATCGTAAAGAGTTTTGAGGTTTTCATTTTGTATTGGTTTTAAGTTTCTAAGTTTTCGCAAATTACAATCCAGTCCACTACTTGCCGTCAAAGAACCTGATGAGGTCATAGACGTGGATATTGATATCCTTGGCATACTTGCCCATATCGGGAATGATTTTGTAGTAGTTGTCGTAGATACCCTTGTTAGCGGGTTTGCCTGAGTTGTCGGAGCCATCATCGTCCTGATACTTAAACCAGTGCCAACCCACGCAGTTGGGTGCCTCCAAGAGACCAAGGGTGAAGTGCTGGTAAGCATAGGCCCTATCCCTCTGGGTGGGGACAAGGAAGCCTGCGCCCGAAGTGTTGGTAATACCGCCAGCACCCTCGTCATAGTCCATACCCTTGGTGTAGAACTCGGTTACAAGGAAAGGCTTATTGGCAAGGGTCGCCCACTTGGACACATAGCTGTCGAGCTCGGGGCTCCAGCGGCTGTAGTAGTTGATCGAGATGATGTCGCACCACTTACCTGCCGCAGCGATAATGTAGTCGTTATACTTGGGCGAACCGTGCAAGCGAGAACCAAGGTAGAGCATATAGGGATCGGCCTTCTGAAGACCCTCCTTTACACCCTTGTAATAGAGTTCGGCCACGTGGCCTGCACAACGCTGGCAACCGGTTTGGTCGGGACTTGTGGTCGAGACTTTATTCTTCGAGCACCAATCCACAGCAGCCTTATAGGCAAAGTGGCTCTTGTCCGACACTGCCAAGATGCGCTGCAAGAGATATTTGGTACCACCACTCGACTCGAAGTTAATCTCATTGTCGGAGAAGATACCGAGCACATTCTTATCCCTCAAATAGGGACCAAAACCATAGTCGGCCTTTGCGTATGTCTCGCAATAAGTGGGCCAATCGGGGTGGAATACTGCACACACTCGGAGTGTCTCGTCGTTGATTGTAGTGTCTTTGATGTGACTAACAAAAGAACCTATCAAGCCAAACGAAGGAGCAATGGTCAAGGGCGCATTGGGGTGGGTAGCGTTGTGGGTCTGCAAACTCTTATAACCCGTTTCCGAGCCACCTCCTTGACTGGAGAAAGCACCAGTACCGTGAAAGCCAATGTCGGCGAGTTCCCTTTGGGTGGTTTCAACCCAGTCGGCCGTACTCGCAAAACGCGCTGCAAAGGCTGTGGCATTGCGGGCAGAGTTACCCTGACGAAACGAGGCAACACCACGCTCGTAGTGAAGATAACCTTCGGGGTCTACAATCCACCACCTGTCCTCAATCTGCGTAACATAGAAACGACCCGTGATTGCCTGACGAGCCAACTCGGTAGAGGAACCATATTTGTTGGTTTTACTCTTGTAGGTTTCGATGTTCTCATTACGCACAAAGCCGGTCAAGTAGGGAAGAATACGAGCCTTCTCGGTAGTCCAACTCGATATGGGCCTTGAGTTGGAGGCCGTACGTTTTACCTGAATGGGTTTGTAGTAGTTGTTCAGCTTCGATGGTGTGTAGCGCACCTCGGCCGACGGGGTGGGCAAACCCACATACTCTTCCAATGTGGGGATCTCTTCGGGGTAGTAGGATCCCTCGGGCCAGATACCTTCGGAGGTATCACCAGGAGTGGGGTCGGGTTTCTGGGGATGTTTGTTTACAATGGGGCCTTCTTCTTCACAACCAAAAGTTACAAAAGTGGCTGCAACGAGGCCCAGGGCCATAAAAAGATGTTTTATTTTCATAAAAACAAGGTTTACTTCTGTTAGCATTTACCAATACCACAAAAGTAGGGAGCACCCCATTGAGAAAATAGAAGAGAAATTCGAACTTATCGCAATATAGTTCAATAGTTCACCCAAGGCCCACACCCGACCAAGATTGTTGATATATTTGTGCTAACCGTAGAAAATTTGTCTAACCAATCACAATCTTTTGTACTACTATGGAGAAAACTTGGAGATGGTTTGGCCCCAACGATGTCATCACTCTGCCCATGTTGCGACAGATCGGCGTGGAGGGCATCGTGTCGGCACTTCACAGTGTTCCCAATGGCGAGGTGTGGACCCCCGAAGCCATTGCCGCCTACAAGGCAAACATCGAAAATCACGGCCTGCGTTGGTCGGTAGTTGAGAGCCTTCCCGTGTGTGAGGCCATCAAATATGGCGGTCCCGAGAGAGAGCGGCTCTTGGCCAACTATCGCACCTCGTTGCGCAACCTTGGCGAGGCCGGCGTACGCACCGTGTGCTACAACTTTATGCCCGTGATCGACTGGATCCGTACCGACCTCGAACACACCAATCCCGACGGCACCAAGACGCTCTACTTCGACAAGATGCGCTTCGCCTACTTCGACCTGAAAATTCTCGCTCGCAAGGGCGCCGAGGCCGACTACACCGAGGAGGAGCTCCGCAAAGTGGCCGAGATGGACAAGACCATGACTCAGGCCGAAAAGGATCAGCTCGTCTACACCATCATCATCAAAACCCAAGGTTTTGTGAATGGCAACATCCGTGGCGACGAGTTCGACCCCGTAGGTATCTTCCGCAACCTCTTGGCTCAGTACGACGGCATTACCCGCGATGATTTGCGCGAGAATATGAAATACTTCTTAGAGCAGGTAACTCCCGTGGCAGAAGAGTATGGCGTGAACCTCTGCGTTCACCCCGACGACCCTCCATGCCAGGTGCTCGGTCTGCCCCGCATCGTAACTTGCAGGGAGGACATCAAGTGGTTCCTCGACGCAGTTCCCACCCACTCCAATGGTTTCACCTTCTGCGCCGGTTCGCTCAGCTCGGGCGCACACAACGACGTGGTTGCTCTGGCCGAGGAGTTTGCACCCCGCACCCATTTTGTACACCTCCGCAGTACCGACACCCTCGAAGGCGGCAACTTCATTGAGGCAAGCCACCTCGCAGGTAGGGCCAACCTTATTGAAACAACTCGCGTATTCCTCCGCGAGGAGCAGAGGCGCAGGGAGGCAGGCATGGTCGACTGGCAGCTCCCCATGCGTGTAGACCACGGCCCGCTGATGCTCTCCGACGACGGCAAAGAGGGCTACAACCCCGGCTACTCGTTGCTCGGTAGGGCAAAGGCATTGGCAGAGATGTCGGGCGTGATTGCCACCATTGAGAAATACTACGATAAGTTGTAGTGGTTCTCTCAAAAGTTGAACAAGTAACACATATATATATTAATAGGACTATGAACGAACAATTTAGCATTGAAGGAAAAGTTGCCGTAATTACCGGAGCAGGTGGTGTTCTGGGTGGCAGCATTGCAAAAAGTTTTATCCAGCAGGGTGCCAAAGTTGTCATCCTCGACATCCGTCAGGAGCAGCTCGACGCTCGCGTAGAGGAGTTGCGCGCATTGGGCGGTGAGGCTATGGGCTTCGTGGCCAACGTACTCGACGTTGAGGGCCTCAAAAAGATTGCCGACCAGATTGTGGAGAAGATGGGCACCGTAGACATCCTCATCAACGTTGCAGGTGGCAATATGGCTGGCGCCAGCATCGCCGACGACAGCAGCATTTTCGAGATGAGCATTCCCGATTACGAGAAGGTGTGCGCTCTCAACCTCAACGGCTCGGTATACCCCTCGTTGACCATCGGTAAGATCATGGCCGAGAAGGGTAAGGGCTCGATCGTGAACATCGCATCGATGGCCTCCTACCAGGCAATCACTCGTCAGTTTGGCTACTCGGTAGCTAAAACCGGTATCGTTTGCTTCACCCAGTGGATGGCAATGGAGATGGCAATGAAGTTTGGCGACGGCGTGAGGGTAAATGCAATCGCTCCCGGCTTCTTCATTGGCGACCAGAACCGCGCACTGCTCATCAACCCCGACGGCTCGCTCACCGAGCGTAGCCAGAAAGTACTCGCCAAGACCCCTATGAAACGCTTTGGCGATATCAACGAGCTCAACGGCGCTGTTCAGTTCCTCTGCTCGGATGCAGCAAGCTTCATCACCGGTACCGTGCTGCCCATCGACGGCGGCTTCAACTGTTTCAGCGGTGTATAACCAAGTGTTGAAAACTGTTAATTTCGTACACGAGATGTCCCCCAACGGACATCTCGTGTTG
>JAFYRC010000151.1 GCA_017547065.1 Tidjanibacter sp. | reverse complement strand
TTTTGCTCCTGCTCCACGTCGGTGAGCTGGGTATAGCAGAAGCCACACACCTTGTCGCTATGGTCGGTTATGGCCTTCACGAGTGACTCCAAGCGTGCATAGAAATCCTCACGAGTAGGAGCCGCATTGCCATAGCCCCACGAGTTACCCTCCTGTGGTTGGGTCTCGGCACACTTAATTCCGCCAAACTCATCCAAAACATAGGGGACGCCGCCCACATAGTTCAATTTATTTATGGCGTGAGGATACTTCTCTTGTGCAGGGCCTTGGGGCTGATAGAATTTTTCTCCATCGAAGATCTGTTTATGAAGGCCACCACCATCCTGCTTGTAGCTGTGGGCCGTACAGAAGTCGGAAATCACATATATACCGCCACTGATTGTATTCACCGGACGAGTGGGATCAAGCTGGCGAGAAACATTGTAGGCGTCGTGATACAGACGTCCGGCCTCATTATTGGGCACTTTCCACTCCTCATTGAAGGGAGTCCACACGATGATTGCGGGGTGGTTGCGATCACGCACCACAATATTTGTCCACTCCGAGAGGAAGTTGCGTCCGCTCTCCACCTCGGTACTGGTCATACCCCACGATGCCATTTCGCCCCACAGCAAATAGCCCAACTTGTCGGCCCAATAGTGGAAACGCTCCTCAAAGACCTTCTGGTGGAGGCGCGCGCCATTAAATCCCGCCTTCTTCGACAGTTCAATATCACGGCGCAGCGCATCATCTGAGGGCGCCGTCCAGATACCGTCGGGATAGAAGCCCTGATCGAGAACAAGTCGCTGGTAATATGGTTTATTATTGAGGTATATGCGTGTGCCATCGATGTGCACCTTACGCATACCCGCATAGGAGTTCACTCGGTCAATAACCTCTCCATCGGCACCCACAACCTCAAAAACAAGGTCATAGAGGAAAGGCAACTCGGGGCTCCACAGCTTTGCCTTCTTCACATTCAGCACCACGGGGGCACCTTGCGCAGCCACCACATTGGTCTTGGCAACCACTTTCTCGCCATCAAGCAGGCTCACACGCAGGCGATTACCGCCAACAACGCCATAGTAGGTTGGGATGACCGTGAGTGTACTCTGGTCAATATCAGGCACCACCTGCACACGTTCCAGGCCGCACGCATCCACAGCCTCCATCCACACTGTCTGCCAAATACCTGTTGTGCGAGTATAGTAGCATCCATAGGACTCATATCGGCGAGATTGTTTTCCCGCAGGTTGCAGGCCACCACGCACATCACTCTCTGCATGTACAACAAGGCTGTGCACCTTGCCATCTGACACAAAGTCGGTAATGTCAAATGCAAAAGAGTCGGAACCGCCATAGTGTCGACCCACGAAGCGTCCATCAATGTAGACCTCCGACACATAATAGACCGCGCCGAAATTGAGTTTCACCCTTTTGCCGCTCCACTCACTCGGAGTCTGTATGTTGCGTTGATACCACACACTACTGATAAAATCGGTGTATCCGATGCCCGACAGAGTGCTCTCGGGCGCAAATGGCACCACAATTTTCCCCGAAAGGTTTTTGCTCTCATAGAGCTTGCGAGCATAACCCGAGTTGGACAAATCGAGTTCAAAATTCCACTCTCCATTCAAGTTGAGCCACTCGGAGCGTTCAAACTGTGGGCGAGGATACTCTGCACGAGGTTGTGCCAAGAGTGCTGTTGACGTAAATGTCAGTACAGCGAGTAGAGCAATTTTCAGGCGTTTCATCTACGAAAAAAGTATAAGGTTATGTGGTTACAATTTGACGTTTTTCCACTATCCTCACCAGGCGCAGCCCCAGTTCATAGAGTCCCCACATCGGCAAGGCAACGAGGGAAAGTGTAAAGGGATCACCCGTAGGGGTAATCACAGCTGCAAGAATGAGCACTACAACAATAGCGTGTTTGCGGTAGGTGACCATTGTGGCAGACGACAGCACACCGATGCGGGCAAACAGCAAGCACAGCATAGGAATTTCGAACACCGCCCCCATCATCACCGTCATCGACAACATTGTGGAGATGTAGGACGAAAGATTGATCATGTTATCCACCATGCCATTCACCTGGTAGGTTCCCAGAAAGCGGAACGTAAAGGGGAATATCACAAAGTAGCTCAGCAGGCACCCGAGCATGAACATAAAATAGCCACTCACCACAAAGCGTGAAGCGTGGCGTTTCTCGTTCTCATAGAGCGCAGGGGCGACAAAGCAGAAAAGGGTGTAGATAATATATGGCAGTGCGCCTATCACACCCACCCACAGCGACACTCGCATGTGGGTAATAAATTGGGCAGCGAGGCCTGTGTTTATCAAATTGACAGAAAAAAGACTATCCGACGACAACAAACCCACCTTTTCCAGCAGTCGGTATGTCACAAAGTCGCTACTCTGGGGAGCAAGAATAATGTCGAAAATGGGTGTTTTGAGCACAAAGGCAACCACCATCAGGAGCAGAGTGACAACAATAATCCTGACGAGATACTTCTTCAACTCGTCAAGGTGTTCCCAGAAGGTCATATTATCAGACATACGCGCCGTAGGGGGTTATGAGGTGCTCACAAACAAGAAAACATGCCACAGAGTATTCCGTGCGGCATATTTATGTATATTTTATTTCGAAAGATGAAAACGGGGACTACTCCTCGTCCTTCTTCTCCACAGGTTTCTCGATCTCCGATTTCACCTCGTTGAGTCCCTCCTTGAACGAGCGCACACCGCTACCAATGCCACGCATCAGTTCGGGAATTTTCTTACCTCCGAAAAGCAGCAATACTACAAGTGCAATGATGACAATCTCCCAGCCACCGATGCTACCCAAAAAAAGCAATTTATTCATAACTTGGTTTTCGTTTTACAGAGTTTATTTCACAAATATACCTACAAAAAATCAAAGTTCAAAATCGTAACCGATTTACCTCTATCGCGGTTTCAACCTTACGCAGCGTGCTACTTGGCTACCAGCGCAAAAGAGAGTTCTCCCCTACAACACATCCTACCCTCCACACTCAACGTTGCCTCGCAAACCACCAGAGGGCCTCTGCGAGTGATCTGTCGTGCAACCACCTCACACACATCTCCGGGGCGCACCATCTGTTTGAACTTAACGTTATTCATTCCCGAATAGAGTGGCATATGTGTGGCCAACTCGTCCTTGACAATCAGCGAGCAACATTGGGCCATAATTTCACACTGAATAACCCCCGGAACGAGTGGATTGTCAGGGAAGTGTCCTTGGCAGAAAAATTCATCACCGCGCACACGGTAGCTACCCCTACACACACCCTCGGCGTCCACATTTACCTCATCCACCAAGAGCATGGGCTCGCGATGAGGCATATATTGTTTCAACTCTTCTCTGTTCATAATCAGTATATCATTTAAAGCTACTGTCTATTTTACTCTTTCGGCTACAAAGCGAGCAATGATTGACTCTGCGCCAAAAATCAAATCCTCGACAATGGCCTTTGCAGGCTCGCTCTTGCGCACCATACCTGCACACTCGCCAGCCATATAGCTACCATTCGCATCGCCCTCCTGCGCAGCCCTACGCAATGCACCTGCGCCCATGGCAAAAATCTCCTCTGGCGAAGATGTTGCGTCGTTTTCCAGCTTTGCAAGGTTCTTGGAGAATGGGGTTTTGAGCGAGCGCACGGGGTGGCCCACCTTCTTACCCGTAACAATCGTGGAAATATCCGTGGCATTGAGAATTTTCTCTTTATAGGCCGCGTGTACATTACACTCCTCGGCCACCAGGAAGCGTGTACCAACCTGCACTCCCTCGGCGCCCAGCATAAAGGCCGCAGCAGCGCCCCTGCCATCGCAAATACCGCCCGCTGCAATTACAGGAATATTCACAGCGTCAACAACTTGTGGCACAAGAGGCATCGTGTGCAGTTCGCCAACGTGACCACCCGACTCGGCACCTTCTGCTACCACAGCATCAACACCCCGTCGTTCCATTTTCAGAGCCAACGCCACCGAGCCCACCACGGGAATAATCCTAATGCCGGCAGCCTTCCACATATCAATATATTTTGCGGGCGAGCCGGCTCCCGTAGTTACAATTTTCACGCCCTCGGCCACCACCAATTTGGCAATCTCATCCACATTGGGGGCCTGCAACATAATATTCACGCCGAAAGGCTTATCGGTCATCTGTCTACACTTACGAATTTCATCCCTCACAGCCTCGGTAGAAGTGTTAATGGAGGATATCAATCCGAGGCCTCCTGCATTTGACACTGCCGAGGCCAACGATGCATCAGCAATCCACGCCATACCGCCCTGAAACACGGGATAGGCAATGCCTAGCATATCACAAAGTCTGCTTTTGATCATAATTTTTCACCTTTTCAATCAAGCAAATATACAAAAACAGTTGCAAAGTCGGCCACTTTTTGGAATAAAAGTTGAAACACACCAAGAGAACCAACTATAAAATAGCACAACAAATGAAACGAATTCTACTCATTGCACTCTTTGTGCCCCTCGTGTTGCCTACCTTTGCAACCACCAAGCCAGCACCCGAAATCACCTACACAACCGAAGGTCTTTGGAACGCCTCTACCGGCCACGCCAACTGGATCAACATCCTCAATGCCTACCATGAGATTGGCTTGTGGAAGAACGGCACATTGGACATTGACCTGCTTGCAGTCAACAACCTCCGTGATGCCCAAGGCAAGGGTGGCACGGCCGACAACCTACACATTTTCTCTGCCATTGAGGACGAAAGTGTTGCTCTGTCGCTCTTTGAGTTTGGCCTAACACAACGCTTCGATGCCTCCACCCTATCTTTTGGTGTGCGCAACGTGAACAAGGACTATTTCGGTTCACCCTGGAACTCCGTTTTCACATCCTCGGTAGGAGGTCTTTTCCCGTCGCTTTCCGACAGCTTTCCCATCTCCGATTCCCCAATGTCGGCAATGTGTCTACACTCGGAAATCACCCTATTTAGGAGGCTTGTGTGGAAGTCGTCGCTCTACAATGGTGTTGCGTCCAACCGCTGGGACGAGGTGTTTAACATCCGCCCAAAACGTGACGGTATTTTTTCGATAACTGAGTTCACCTACACCGGCAAAGAGGGCACCTATGTTGGTAGGTATCAACTCGGAGCTGCCTTTGGCGACACTCCCCTCCCCGAGGCACAGCGTAGCCCCCAGGAGCCCAACAAAAAGCACAAGCGAGAATCGGTGTGGACACTCGTCGAACAGCCCCTTTATATTGCTCCCGATGGACGCCAACTCACACTCCTTCTGCATGGTGGTTGGGCTCCCAAAAGCGAGTGTGAACTCTATGGCGCTGTGGGTGTACTGTGGCAAGGATTACTTTCGGAGAAAGACTACATCGGCTTGCTCTACGACCGCAGTCTGTACACCACGGGCTACGAAACCGAGATAGAGCTCACCTATGCCTACCCCACCTCATTTGGCACCGTTCAGCCTGCCCTGCACCGTGTCTACACCCACACCTCCGCTCACACAATCGCAATGGCAAAGGTGATTTTCGAATTCTAACAAACAAAAGTAGCGGAACCAACGATAGTGTTAGTTCCGCTACTTTTGTTTTATTCAATCGACCTACTCTATTCTACATCTCCTCCACTGCAAGAATTCCGTTGCGTGTCATCACAATACGGAAACGCTTATAGTTCACATTATCGCCCTCACAGAGTTGCATCACGAGGTTAAGATAGTAAATTTTCTGCACCCTGACGGTCTGCACATTACCCTCGGCATCAAGTGTATTCACGGGAACCTCTGAGTTATCCATCTTCTGGGTGAAGCGGTGCATATGGAAGCGCAAAATCTCGTTGATACCATTCATACAGTACATTGAGTCGTTTTTGAGCGACCTGCTATCCAGCACCACGCGCTTGCGATATAAAAGAATTTTCTCCTCAAAAATCCTATTCTCGGCCTCTACAAGCGACGAACGACTGCGCACATCAAGCACCTCCTTGGGTGTCTGGGGGTCACTAATAAAGTCTACACCCTCCTTAATCTCTCCGACCACTCGATCGTGAATGTTGATTTGCGCCTTGTTATCGAAAAACTTATTGCCAAGCTTGTGGGCAAAATAGTAGCGCATAAGGTCCTTAATGCGGTCTTTGAGCATGTAGCTCACCACCAAGACGATAAACAACGGCCCCGTAATATTACCATATTTCAACTGGGCAAACCATGCCACCGCCGTAGCAAAAATCATAGCCAAACCAGCCGCAATACTATAATAGACCTGCTCAATGGCAAAACCGTCGCGTTTTTTGTTCAGTCGAATATAGAGCGCGCTCTCTACATATTTTTTGAGCATACCATAGCGGAAGACGAGTTGGCGGTTACCACCCGGATCCTTGGGGTCAACTGCGCCATAACCCATCGTGAGTTTATACTCCTTTTCCTCACTCATCAGCTCCACAAGTTTACTCCTCACAGAGGCCAACTGGGGCGAGCCCACGCGGTCTATTTTCTTCAATATTCTGAGGGTTTGCACATCGATGAAGTGGCTCAGTATCTCATCTCCAAACAAATAGTAGCCCCTCAGCTTAGGCTCCACAGTAGGGACATTAACCACCTGATAGATATTGCGATACTCCTGCACAATGCGCCTTGTTCCGGTCACAAAATCCTCGCTCAAATAGGCAATCTCGGCAACAGTTGAGCTATTGTCAATATGTATTGAGTGGTTACGCAGAGCACTCTTAAAAATTGCCGCTGCCATCTTAATGTGCG
>JAFYRC010000150.1 GCA_017547065.1 Tidjanibacter sp. | reverse complement strand
TCTACGACGTTTGCCGACGTGGCCACAGCATTTCGTGGCGTCCGATGTATGAGCAGCGTGATATGATTGAAAGTTTCCTCACGAGGGTGGCCATTAATAAGGAACATAAACAGCTTCTTTTGAGGGTGGACGACCCCTTGCTTCCCAAGGTCAAAACCAACTTCGGTATGATGACCTACATCAAGTCCAACTTCGGCAAACGCGATGCTGCGGAGTTGGAAATCATTATGGACTAACGCCTCTTTTGTGGTGCTTTCTCAACTTTGTTGAGAGATTTTTTGCTTTTTGCCCAAAAAAATCTCCCAATGGAGTGCTACGGTGTGTAAAATAATTTTTATATTTGCGTGATTAACTGTGTAAACACGCACAAAAACAAATATAAAATCTACACGCTATGAAGAGCAAGACCACTCTGCCGGTACACGGCGGACTTCGAGAAGGTGTAAACCCTCATGATATCGTTCATCGATACGAGAAAATCCCAACTAAAATCCACTCGACCGAATCGGACGCAGTGCAGGCCATTGCGGACGAGGTGGTAGCAGCAATTAAGAACTACGAGAACTCTGGCGCAGAGGAAAAACCATTTGCGCTGGGCTTGACAACGGGCCGTTCGCCTGTGGGCCTCTATCGTGAACTTGCTGCTCGCTATGCTCGTGGCGAGGTTAGCTTCCAGAGGGTGGCAGTCTATTCGCTCGATGAGTTCTATCCCATTACGGCTAAAGAACAGCAGAGCCGTAATTATCGCATCCACGAGGACTTCATTAACAATATCGACATTAAGCCCGAGAACGTCCACCTCATCGACAGTCACATCTCCAAGGAGGAACTTGGTGACTATTGCGCCACCTACGACAAGCTGGCCAGCGGCGTGGATCTGATGATCATCGGTATGGGCGAGCAGGGTCAGATTGGCTTCAACGACGTGGGCTCGAATGCCAAGAGCCACACTCGCCTTGTGCAGCTCACCCACAACTCGCGCAAGATTATGAGCGGCCTCTTCTTTGGCGAGGAGAACACTCCCAAGATGGGTGTTACAATGGGTCTTGCTACTGTGTTGAGTGCCAAGAGGATAATCCTCATGGCTTGGGGCGAAGACAAGGCCGATGTGGTGAAGGCTGTGGTTGAGGGTGAGGCTACCCGCGCGGTACCCGCCTCGCTCTTGCAGGAGCACCACAACATCGAGGTTTATATGGACGACAACGCCGCCTCGCGATTGACCAGGATCGAGACTCCTTGGTTGGTAGGCTTGTGTGATTGGACTCCCAAATTTGTCCGCAAGGCTGTGGTTTGGCTGTGCGAGAAGGTTGAAAAACCCATCCTCAAACTCACCTATGAGGACTATATCGAAAACTCTTTGGGCGAGTTGCTCGAACAGCACGGCCCCTATGATATGATCAATATCAACGTCTTCAACGACCTTCAACACACCATCACCGGTTGGCCCGGCGGTAAGCCCAATGCCGACGATTCCACCCGCCCCGTGAGCTCCACTCCCTTCCCCAAGAGGGTTGTTATCTTCTCGCCTCACCCCGACGACGACGTTATCTCGATGGGTGGTACTTTCCACCGCCTCGTTAAGCAAGGCCACGATGTACACGTAGCCTACCAAACTTCGGGTAATGTGGCTGTGTATGACGATGTTGTGCTCCAAAATGTGGATACCGCAAGGGAACTCGGTTTTGGCGATCGCTACGAGGAGGTTAAGGCTATCATCGCCGGCAAGGAGAAGGGTAAACCCGAGCCCCGTGCATTGCTCGACATCAAGGGTGCAATCCGTAGGGCCGAGGCGAGGGCTGCGTGCCGTTCGCTCGGTTTGGACGACCGCACCAATGCCCACTTCCTCAACCTTCCATTCTACGAAACGGGTGGTATTAAGAAGGGCGAGTTGAGCGAGAAGGATATCGAAATCATTATCGAACTGCTCGAAAAGATCCAGCCCCACCAGGTTTATGTTGCGGGCGACCTGACAGACCCCCACGGCACCCACCGCATCTGTACGGAGGCTGTGTTGGAGGCCATGGAACGCACAAAAGATCAGCCTTGGAATAAGGAATGCCACATTTGGCTCTACCGTGGTGCTTGGCAGGAGTGGAACCTCGGTATGGTAGATATGGCTGTGCCTTTGAGTCCCGAGGAGATTGTGGCCAAACGTCACGCTATCTATCGCCACCTCTCACAGAAAGACATCGTTCCCTTCCCTGGTGCCGACAAGAGGGAGTTTTGGCAGAGGGCCGAGGATAGGACCCAGAATACCGCACGCTTGTATGATGCTCTTGGTATGGCGGAGTATCAGGCGATTGAGGTGTTTGTTGAGATGAACTGGTAGAAAATGCGCTTTTGCAGGGTGATTTCTGCGTTACGCTTGCACTCAAAATCCTCATTTACCTAGCGTAAACTGCGGTTTTTCGTGCGTCGTAAGCCTTGAATTCCCCACTGCAAAAGCGCATTTTATAATAAAAAAATGTTTTCCTTCGATAAATTGACAGCCTAATAAGACCTAAAATAAATCATGAAAAAACTACTTTCTATTGTTGCGCTTCTGGTGTTGTGCGGTTGCACTTGCGGAGCGTTGAAGGTTGGTGTGGCCAACTTTGAGAATATTATTCCACAACCCAAAACTATTGTGTGTGAGGTAGATGGCGAAGATTATGTGCTGACAAGATCGAGCCATGTAGTCTATGGCGAGGGCGTGTCGGAGCGCGATGCAGAGTTCCTGGTTGAGTATGTTGCTCTCTCCACGGGTATCAAACTTTCGGCCCCCAAGAGTGGGGTGGTGGGTGACATTCAGCTCGTCATCGATCCTGCAATTTCCAACCCCGAGGGCTACTGCTTGACGGTATGTAGTGATGGTGTGAAGATTGCGGGCGGTTCGAGTGACGGACTCTTCTATGGTATTCAGGCTCTGCGCAAGGCGCTTCCCGTGGGTAAGTTTAGGAGCATACAGCTTCCAGCCGTTAGGGTGGAGGATTGGCCCCAGTTTGGCTACCGTGGTATGCACCTCGACGTGTCGCGCCACTTCGACGGCGTAGATTTTGTGAAGAAGTATCTCGATATGCTTGCCCTGCACAATATGAACACTTTTCATTGGCACCTCTCCGACGACCAGGGCTGGCGTATCGAAATCAAAAAATACCCCCTCTTGACGGAGATTGGCTCGGTGCGTAGCCAGACGGTCATCGGTCGCAACTCGGGCGAGTGGGATGGTATTCCCTACGGCGAGGGTTGTTTTTTTACGCAGGAGCAAATCAAAGAGATCGTTGCTTATGCAGCTGAGCGACACATCAATATCATTCCGGAGATTGACATGCCCGGCCACATGGTAGCTGCGCTTGCTGCCTACCCCGAGTTGGGTTGTACGGGTGGCCCCTACGATGTGTGGACCATCTGGGGCATATCAAAAGATGTGCTGTGTGTGGGTAACGACAAGACCATCCAGTTTGCCAAAGACGTGTTGGAGGAGGTTGTGGCGCTGTTCCCCTATGAATATGTACACATAGGTGGTGACGAGTGCCCCAAGGTTAAGTGGCACGAGTGCCCCAAGTGTCAGGCCCGCATCGACGCCCTGGGCTTGCGTAAGACCAAAGCAAAATCGCCCGAGGAGGCTCTGCAAGGTTGGTTTATGAGGGAGATGGCAGACTTTTTGGCCGAGAAGGGTAAGAGTGTTATCGGCTGGGATGAGATTCTCGATGGCGATAACCTGGGAGAGAATATGCTGGTGATGTCGTGGCGTGGTGAGTCGGGCGGTATCAAGGCGGCCAAGAAGAGGGTGCGCTCGATTATGACCCCCAATAAGCCCCTCTACTTCGACTACTACCAGACCCGCAACTCCGCCCAGGAACCCTTAGGTATTGGCGGCTGCAACCCAATAGATGTGGTTTATGCCTACAATCCCGTGGCAAATGTGCCCGAGGAGTATAGAGAATATATTATAGGTGTGCAGGCTAACGTGTGGAGGGAGTATATCAAAACCTCCGACCACCTTGAACACATGGCGCTTCCTCGCGCTGCGGCACTCTGTGAGGTGCAGTGGGCTGCGCCCGAGCAGAAGGACTACGATTTGTTCCTCGCTCGCTTGCAGCCGCTCTTGAAACTCTATGACCGCTTGGGCTACAACTATGCTCCCTACGTTCTGGAGGAGATGAAGGCTGAATAATAGAGTTTTGTGGACTATTTTCGGGCGAAAATTTGTATCTCTCGAAAATAGTCCATATTTTTGCACTACTATTAAAACGATTTAACTAAACTTAAATAATTTTAACGCCAAAAACTTATTAACTATGAAAATGCAGAAACTCGTTGCATTGATGGCGCTGGCAGTGTTGGTTGCAATGCCCGCAGGCGCACAGACCAAAGAGAAAATCTCCAACCGCTATTCGATGGAACTCGTTGAGAATGGCGATGGTACCTACTCGCTCAAACACAAAGATAGGTATAAATTCATTGAGAATTTTGACGAGGTGCCCGATCTTTTGACCGTCTATGAGCACAAACCTATCGCAGCGAAGAAACACTACAGCCAGTGCGTGAGCGAGGAGTATGTCTACAAGACCTACCCCGAGTATGAGCTCAAACTCGTTGTTGACCGTGCAGTGAGCAACAAACCCGCACCTTTTGTTGTGTGGATTCACGGCGGTGGCTGGACCAAAGGTAATAACAATGCTTTCCGTATTTCGTCGCAGTTCTTGGCTGTTCAGAAGGGTATTGCAGGTGTGCGTATCGCCTACACTCTTTCGCACCAGCCCAATGCTCGCATTGAGATTTCGGTAGAGGATATTCAGGACGCTGTGAAGTTTGTACAGAAACACGCTAAGGAGCTCAATATCGACCCCAACAGCTTTGGCTTCTGCGGCCAGTCGGCAGGTGCTCACCTCTCGGCTGTTGCAGCACTGACCATCAAGGGCTCGAAGGCTATGGTTGGTTACGCAGGTCCCTATAACTTCTTGAATTTCAATCCTACTACTGCTCATGACAAGAAGAGAACTCGCTACTTCCACAACCTCGATAAGGATGTGTTGAAGGCTTACTCGCCCGTACACATGGTTCCCAAGAAGAACATTCCCGCAGTGAAACTCTTCCACGGTACCGGTGACTGCCTTGTTGAGTACACCCAGAGTGTGGAGTTTGCCGAGGCTTTGGAGGCTAAAGGTGGCGAGGTAGAGTTGGATATTCGCGACTACTACGACCACAACCTCCACGGTAAGAGGAGCGACATTGGTCACGAGTTGCTGATGTTGACTGCAGATTTCTTTGTGAAACACCTCAAATAGAGGTTGCCCGCAAGGGTGACGAAAGACCCAAAAGTGGGGGAGTGGCGATGGCTGCTTCCCCACTTTTTTTGTCCTGTTTTGAGATTTTATGTAGATGTTTGCGGGTGCCTAAACGGGTGATTTTTACGACAAAATTGTTAATAACTTGTTGGTAAATATTTTAGGGGGGGGTGGTTTTTGGCACTCCTATTTTTCCTACCTTTGCACCGTATATATGGCTTTTTGGCCAAAAATGACGGTTAAAACACGAGTTCACCCCAAAACACTGTGTTATGAGGTGCAATTTGTTGTTTTAATCGTGCGTTAAAACGATTTAATTAAACCATTAGACTCTGTCTAATAAAAGACCTAAAAACAAAGCGTTTATGACAATGATGTCACTCCGAAAAACATGTGCCAAGCTCCGCGTGGAGCGCATCGTACGCCGCACAGTGCTGGCGTGCGCCCTTTTGCTTGCAACTCTCGTGCCTTCGTTTGCACAGAGTTTGAGCGTGCCGACCATCATCGGCGACAAAATGGTGTTGCAGCGCAACGCTACTGCCCGCTTCTGGGGCTACTCCAATCCTCGTGCCCAGGTGGTTGTTAATCCCTCGTGGGGCGAGAAAGTGGAGGTTGTGGCCGACGAGTTCGGTCAGTGGTTGGCAGAGGTGCCTACCGGTAAGGCTGCCGAGAAACAGAAAGTGACCATCAGTAGCGACGGCGAGGAGCTCTCGTTTTCGGACATTATGATTGGCGAGGTGTGGGTTTGCTCGGGTCAGAGTAATATGAAGTTCACCGTGGAGAAGACCATCGACGTGGTGAAGGCCTTGAAGAAACCCAACCCCAAAGTTCGCTTGTTCCACACCGGCCATATCTCTTCGCGTGTGGAGATGGACGACATCTACGGCGCAAGCTGGACCACATCGGCTGCTGCTAACCTGGCAGGTTTCTCGGCTGTGGGTTATGTCTTCGGCGACGAGTTGCAGAAGGAGCTGGATGTGCCCATTGGTTTGATTAACGCTTCCTATGGCGGCACCTCCATCGAGTCGTGGATGCCCGAGGAGGAGATTGTGAACAACCAGATGTTCCTCGCTGGCCTCAACGAGAGCCTCGTGAAGAACGCCAAGAAGTGGAAAGGTAAGGACCGCTACTTTGCGGCTGCACAGTATAATGCCAACATTCACCCCATCGTTAACAGCACGATTGCGGGTGTGATTTGGTATCAGGGCTGCCACAATGTGAGCACCACCGTTAAGCACTACGACAAACTCCTCACCCGCTTTGTGGAGTCGTGGAGGGCGAAGTTTAGGAATCCCGAAATGCCCGTCTATGTGGTGCAGATTGCGCCCCACACCTACGATGGCAACTCGGGTGCACTGCTGCGTGAGAAGCAGGCAAAGGTTGCTGCCGAGATGGAGCACGTGGAGATTATCGCCACCATCGACCAGAACGAGCGTACGGGTGACATCCACCCCCGCAACAAACAGGTGGTGGGCGAGAGGCTTGCTGCTGCCGCTCTGGGCGAGCACTATGGCGTGAAGATCGACTTCCGTTCGCCTTCGTTCAAGGCTATGACCTCCGAGAACGGCCGCTTGCGTATTCAGTTTAACGACGCCGAGAAGGGCCTCATGTGTAAGGATGACAAGGTTAAGGGCTTCCAGGTGTCGGATAGCAAGGGTCGCTTCCGCTTGGCCGAGGCTAAGATTGAGGGCTCGGAGCTAGTTGTATGGTCGGAGAGGGTGGAGAGCCCCGTGAATGTGCGCTACTGCTTCGACGAGTATGAGGGTAACCTCTACTGCGCCAACGGCCTTCCCGTGTTGCCCTTCCGTACCGACTTCGACAACGGCCGAGTTAGCGCCAGGGCTTTCTATGACACCCTCTCGGAGATGACCGTAACGGTGAAGTACGACGGCTGCGTAAGGCTCGACTTTAGTGGCTCGGAGATTCACTTGTGGCAGAACAATGAGATTGTGGCTCGCAACCCCATGAAGGAGTTGCAGGGCTGGGAGTTCTTGCAGCCCAGTATGTTGGAGTCGGGTCAGTTTGCTCCCAAGCTGACGATGACCCCCAGCGAGGATGGCTATGTGTATGTGCTTGCCCGCAACGTGTTCCCTCTGTTGGATCGTGGCTGGGAGGTAATGTCGTGCACCGATATGCCCCTTGTGGACTTGTCGAAGAAGAACCGCTCGCGTGGTAGGGTATTTTTGTGTCGCTACCCTGCGAAGAAGGGTAAGAGCATTACCATCCCCTCCAACGACGACATCAACTGCGTGCAACCCATTGCCAAGGAGATTATCTACAAGAAATAAGATACAAAAAACAAATACAAACAAATTTAAACTCAACAAAAAATCATGAAAAAAACTAACTATTTGGAGCCTCGTATCGAACTGAACGAGGTGATTGTGGAGGCAGGCATTGCTGTCTCGGATTTTGGCTGGGGCGAATCGGGTGTTCCTGGTGGCAGCTTGGGCGGTGATGTTTATGACGATGAACTTTAAAATTGGAATACTGCTATGAAGAAGATATTTTACGCATTTGTGATGATGGCAGCTGCAATGGTTGGTTGCCAGAATGTTGATGAGAACGTGAACATCAACAACGAGTCCAACACCGAGGGCTTCTCGGTTGTTGCATCGGTTGACAACGAGGCTATCGATCGTGCTATCATTAGCGAGAACGAGGATGGTACCTTCTCGCCCAAGTGGGTTAGCGATGATAAGGACAATATGACCCTTATTGAGTTTGTTGGATCTGCTTCCAACGTAAGCAATCCTTCCGGTATGTCGGTTAGCGAGGATGGCCGCGTGGCAACCTTCTCCGGTTTTAGCTTCGCTGCATCGGAGGGCTCGAGCTACAACTATGTGGCAACAGTTCCTATGCCTGCAGCCCTTGGTGATGAATTCATCTTGGTAAACTTTGCCGACGTGCAGAACGACTGGTGGGAGAACCCCAGTGCTTCGTATGACGCTCTCAACGATATGCTTGTTTCGCAGTTGATTACCCGCGATCAGCAGGTAGCCGCCGGCGAGCAGTTGGACATCAAGATGGCTCGTCTGAACTCGGCTATGAAGCTCGTAATCAAAGGTATTCCTGCATCCACCGAGGTTTCCAGTGTTACTTTCAGCTGCGATCAGCCTATTGCAGGTAGGTCGAAGATTATGCTCTCCGACCTCGATGGTGTGACCTACCCCGTTCCCACCACTCTTGAGAAAGGCGTTAAATCT
>JAFYRC010000149.1 GCA_017547065.1 Tidjanibacter sp. | reverse complement strand
CTGGTGGTGAAGGTGAGGTTTTCGAGGGGCATGATGTTGCCGTCGGCCTGGTTGTAGGCGGTGATAGCCTCGCTGTTGGAGATTACGATGCCGTCGTAGGTGGCCGTGAAGACCACCTTGTCGGCGCCGTCTGCATAGATAACACCTGCCGAAGCGGTCACTTTGAAGCCAGTGCCGTCACCCTGGAACTCGTTCTCCTCGGTGCCATGGCAAGCAGTGAAGGCAACCAATGCTGCCACCGCAACTGCAAATATCTTTGTCAATTTCATAACTCTGCTACTCTTATTTAATAATATGTAAGCGTTTGCCTGAAAGGCCTCGATTAGTAACCGAGGCTTTTCAGATACTGCCTATTCCTGTTGTGGAACTCATCAATGCCGATGATGGGATACTCGTAGGTCTTCACGCCGGCACCCTCAAACGAGGTGATCGAACGCATCTTCGCAACGGGGATGATCTCCTGGTGCGAAGCAACCTTCTGGGTAGCCACCTTGCTACGCTTGCTGCTCCTTGCGGCCTTAGCCACGGCGGGAGTTGCGGGCTCGGTGTAGCCACGGGTCATTACGATGTCCGAAATGATGCGGCTTGCGAAGTAGAGGTCACCACTATTGTCGCTGTTGTGAGCGGCACAGGGGTAGAAGGTCTGCACGCCACGACCGGTCTCGGTGTAGCTGCCATCCTCGTTCTCCTTGTAGCTTACAACCTCAATGTCTACGGGTTTGATGGTGATGGTGTTGCCACCGTTGGAGATCTCCACGGGGAAACGACCGTCGGCGTAGTAGCCGGTCTCATACCACTTGAAGCTGGGATCGATGTCGCCATAAGCCCTGGTCGAGGTACCACTGTTACCAACCAAGTGGTACTCCTGCCAGAAGTTACCATAGGCGGTTTTGAGAGTGGTGTGCGACGAGAGAGGCATGTAGGTGTTGGTGTTGAAGGGAACCCAGTAGTTGGTACCGTCGGTCTCGATGTACCACTTGGGACCGAAGTCATACACAGCTGCGCTCGAGTAGGCACCATTGTACTCCTTCGAAGCGAAGAGCTCGTAGGCGTCGGCGTAGGTTGCGTTGATGTAGCCGGTGGTGTCGAAGCCCCAACCCTTACAGAGAATCTGGTTGCTGTTGCGCAAGTTGTAGTTGAATGCGTCGGCTGCGGTCTTGAACTCTTCGAAGTACTGATCAGCCTTCTCGCGCGACACTTTGGCGTCGGCAAAGATCTGGTAAACGCTCTCGGGGAGAGTTGCGGGGTAGGTAGCCTCACCACCGAGGGTAATCTTGGTGGTAACCTGCTGCTCAACCCACTTGGTAATCTCGTTGCCGTTCTGGTCCATGAGGACGTTGCCAGCATCGTCGGTCTGCTTCTCGTTGAAACCGATGGTTGCGGTTGCGGTCCAGTCGCCTGCGAGCGAGTAGAGAGCGGTCAGGTCGAGATAGCTCTGGGGTGCGCGAGCGATGTCCGACTTAACGGGAGCCTCCGAGTAGATGCGGCTACCGTCGATGTTGCTAACCTTTGCAGCCATATATACACACTCGTTGGGGAATGTGGGGATGGGAATATCCAGACCCTCGGGGCTGTTGATAGCGTCGATGTCGGTACCCTCAAGCAGGTTGCCGTAGGTGTCAACCAGTGCCTGGCACGAGCCGTTAATCTGGTGCCAAGCCCTCTCGCTGTTGGCAACATAATATGCCTTCCTTACGTTCGAAGCGGGGTTGGTGCTACGCAGGTTGAAGACAGCCTTGGTGGAGGTACTCTTCTCGGGTACAAATGTCAACTCAAACGAGGGCTCGGGCTCGGTTGCGGGCTTGAGCTGGAACTCCTGGTAGGAGTAGTTCTGGATGTGACCATCCATGAAGCCGTCGGCGGTGTTATCGTCGGCCAAACCAACGATGTGTACACGGTAGGTATCCTCACGGGTGAGGGCATACTCGTAGAAGAAGTTGGTCAATTCCAGGCGGAGAACGCCGTCGGGGAAGTGTGTAGCGCGGGTGAAGGTCTGTGCACCCTCCATCATAGCGGCGTAGCTGGTGATCCACCACTGGATGTGCTCCTTGTAGCTCTGCTCTCCATCGAGAAGGTTAACCAAGGTAGCGTGCACCTCGTCGTTCTCAACGTAGATTGCGAAGTGGTCGATACCGGTCTCGGGCTCGATGATGATAGCAGCGCCATCGGGACGAGATTCTACGGTAGCGTTAACCTTCTTGGTCAACAGCTCGGGTTTCTTAATCTGTACGATGCTCTTGTGGAAGAAAGCGCCCTCGTCCCAGTATTTATCCTGGTTCTTGGAAATCGCATATATATCACCCTCGGTGCGAGCGTTGTCCAACTCCCACATAAAGTACTCGGTGTCGAAGAGGGGAACATAGTAGCCATAGCCCCAACCAACATACGACTCACCCCAACGGAACTCGCCCATCATTACAACCTGGGGCTGACCAGGAACGAAGGGGTCGTAGTAGGTGAGGCTGCCGTTCTCACTCGAAGAGTCAAGCTTGTAGGAGTGCTCCTCGTCGAAGATGAGGGTGGTTGATTTGTTGAAGTAGTTACCAAAGGACTGGTCGTTGAGGTTCATTGCCTCGGGAATCGACGAAGGACGACCAGTTTGGGAGCCATAGACAATCTTGTTGTTGAATGTGTAGAGGTCGGTGGTGGCCCACTTGATAACGTGTTTCTGCTCCACGAGGTTGGCGGGAGCCTTCACGTCCAACTTGAAGGAGTTGTAGGTGATGTCGTAGAAGCGGATGCTCTCCGAGAAGTCAATGGTCTTGATGCCGTCAACGATGAGGATCTCGTTGAAGAACTCCTCGCTCTCGGCAATCTCACCTGCGATGTAAATAACATACTCGCTGTTTACGTTCAGGTGGTTGAGCGATACCTCGGTGTCGCCATTGTCAACATCGTTGATGATGGTACCCTCGGCAAAGATGATTGCTGCGGTGGGAGCGGTGAAGCTCTCGGTGAGGGTGGTCACGTCGTAGGCGATGTAGCCGAAACGGGAGATGTTGGTGGTGGTAACTTTGATTTTTGCCGAGTTGGCAGTTGCGCTACCGGCCACAAACTCTGCGGTCAGGGTGGGGCGAACCGAGGTGGTGAAGTCCTGGCTTACAACGGTCTCGAATACATAGAGTTTCTCCTCCTCGTCGGTGGAGGCGTTGAGGCGACCTGCGAGCTGGATGGTGTACTCGGTGTTGTCTGCCAGGCCCTCGATGTTCACACGCGAAGCGGCGGTGCCGTCCTCGTCGCACTCGAGGGTAAGGAGGGTTGCAGCCTCAAGCTCGAAGAGCTCCTCTGCGGTGTACTCTTTTGCCGAAACCTTGGGCTCTACAACATAGACTACCTCGTTGAGGATGGAGGTTGCGATAGCGCCCTTTGCGCCGTCGATACTCACCGAGTTGATTTTGATTGTCAGTGCAGCATCCTCGATGGGGTTGGTGATAACATCGGGTCCGGGTCCGGGTTCGGGACTATCGGGCATACACGAAGTCAAACCAAGCAGGAGAACTGCCACGCTCCAGAGAGCAAATTTGAAAACTTTTTTCATTGTGTTTGGTTTGTAAAAAATTATTATTTGTTTTGTTTTTTGCGGTTCACAATTATGCAAAATCGGGCACAATGTACGATTTTTTTTCGGAATAGACTATTTTAATAGTCATTCCGCGCCATTTTTGTCATTTTTCTACACTTTTACTTGCAAATTTTCCCTCCTCTTGCGGCGCTGGTTTCAGGTTGTAATTGGGGGTGTTTTTTTGGCCCTATTATAAATATAGGGTAAAATGTTTGCAGGCTCGAAAATTTGAATTATATTTGCTAAACTGAAATGGTGTTGTTTTGGGCTAATGGCTTGATTGTTAGACGGTTGGCTCGAAACGTGAGCGAGAGATAGAAAAACAAGAATATAAACCTCAAAATTGTAAGATGAAAAAACTTATTTTGGCCGCTTTGGTGGCCCTGGCAACAACCACTGTGATGGCTCAGCTTCCTTCTGTGAAGGTCGAGAACGGCAAGGGTAAAAGTGTTAAAACAACCTCTCTGGTGGATGGCGAGACTCCCATGATTCTCTCCTTCTGGGCGGTGTCGTGCAGCAACTGCATCTTGGAGCTCAATGCCATTAGCGAGAAGTTGCCCGATTGGCTCGATGAGGCCGATTTTAGGGTTGTAGCTGTGTCGGTTGACGACGCAAAGAACAGTGCGAAGGCTCGTGCGCTGGCCGAGGGTAACGGCTGGGGCGACTTCACTCTGCTCTACGACAAGAATCAGGACTTCCAGCGTGCGATGAATGCGCCCGTGTTGCCCCACGTATTTGTGGTTGACAAGAACGGCAAGATTGTCTACTCCCACACGGCCTACCAGCCCGGTGGTGAGGACGAGCTTTTCCGCATCATCAAGAGTCTTAAATAGAAATACAACATACGGCTTGGTCGCCT
>JAFYRC010000148.1 GCA_017547065.1 Tidjanibacter sp. | reverse complement strand
CTTGTGCAGGGACTCACGGAGTTCCTTCCCGTTAGTAGCAGCGGCCATCTGCAAATAGCAAAGGAGCTCTTAGGTGTGGAGCTCACCGACAACATCGCCTTCGACGTAACCCTCCATTTTGCCACCGTATTGAGCACGATTGTGGTGTTGTGGAGCGCTGTGAAGAGGCTCTTTGCGGGCTTTTTCTCCTTCCGCAAAGGTCCCGACATGACCTATGCGTTGAAAATTATTGTGTCGATGATACCCGTAGGTATTGTTGGTTTCCTGCTGAAAGATAAGTTCAACGAGATGCTCGCCTCCGACTATGTTATGCTCATCGTGGGTGCGATGCTCCTCTTTACTGCCGCCCTTCTGACCTTTGCGCAGAGTGCCAAACCTCGCAATAAGGAGGTAATCTCGTGGGGCGACGCTGCCGTTATCGGTACTGCTCAGGCGGTGGCAACAATGCCCGGCCTGAGTCGCTCGGGCACCACCATTGCTACGGGTCTTATTCTTGGTAACAAGAGGGCTGTGGTGGCTGAATTCTCGTTCTTGATGGTGCTGCTGCCCATCATTGGCGAGTCGATGTTGGAGATTATCAGTGGCGATTTCCTGACCCAGTCGGGCGTGGGAGTGTGGCCCCTTGCTGTGGGATTCCTTACTGCCTTTGCTACGGGTTGCGCCGCTTGCAAGTTTATGATCAGCATTGTTAATCGTGGTAAACTCTACTGGTTTGCACTCTACTGCCTCGTGGTAGGTGTGGTGGCAATCGGTAGCTATTTCTTGTAGAAGATGAAAGTGGAAATTACAAAACAAACACCCTTTCAGGAGGGCGTGGTGCTGGTGGTTGATAAGCCCCTGCGTTGGACATCCTCGGATGTGGTTCGCAAAATTAAATATATGCTCCGCAAGTTGGGCTTTCCGAAGATTAAGATTGGCCACGCCGGCACACTGGACCCCCTGGCTACGGGCGTGCTGGTGGTCTGCATCGGTAAGGCTACAAAGAGGGTGAACGAACTCCAAGCCGGCGAGAAGGAGTATGTGGCAGATGTGATGTTGGGCGCAACAACCCCCAGCGGTGATTTGGAGCACCCCGTGGATGCAACCTACCCAACCGACCACATCACCCGTGAGGCTGTGGAGGAGGCTCTTGCAGGGCTGTGTGGCGAGCGTTACCAACTCCCACCCGTCTACTCGGCAAAAATGATCGACGGCCGTAGGGCCTACGACTATGCTCGCGAGGGTGAGGAGGTCGAGATGCGCAAGGCGCTCATCAACATCTATGAGATGGAGATTTTGGAGTATAGCCTTCCCCTTGTGCGTGTGCGTGTACGTTGTAGTAAAGGTACCTACATCCGCTCGCTGGCCATCGAGATTGGCGAGGCACTCGGTAGTGGTGCCCACCTGGTGGGCCTGCGCCGCACCCGCAGTGGCGAGGAGAGGGTAGAGGAGGCCTACACGCTCGAAGAGGTGATCGAAATCATGTCGCTTGACCCCGAAAAGGACCTCGAGCAGATGCACAACCGTGAGGCTCACAAGGGTAGCGGCAGAAAATTTTTGACTTCGAGTGAAACAAATTTGTAGAAAAAACGTAAATACATTTGTTTGGCACTATACCAAATTTTGGATTAATTCAACAAATAGATAAATATGAGACTTTCACAGTACAACTACGACTTCTCGGCCGACCTTTTGGCCAAATATCCCGCAGAGAACCGTGACGAATCACGAATGCTCGTACTGCACCGTGCTACGGGCGAAATCGAGCACAAAATGTTCAAGGATATTCTCGACTACTTCGAGGAGAAGGATGTCTTTGTATTCAACAATACAAAAGTGTTCCCCGCAAGGCTCTATGGTAACAAAGAGAAGACCGGCGCAGAGATTGAAATCTTCTTGCTCCGTGAGCTCAATAAAGACCTCCGCTTGTGGGATGTACTCGTGGACCCCGCGCGTAAGATCCGTATCGGCAACAAGCTCTATTTCGGCGATGACGATGCACTTGTGGCAGAGGTGATTGACAATACCACCTCGCGCGGTCGTACCCTCCGTTTCCTCTACGACGGCTCCTACGAGGAGTTCCGTGAGGTGCTCCAGCAGATGGGTAACACCCCCATTCCCAAATGGATTCGCGAGAGGGCAGAGGAGATTGACGCAGAGCGCTACCAGACCATCTACGCAAAGGTTGAGGGTGCTGTGGCGGCTCCCACCGCAGGTCTTCATTTTAGCAAACACCTCCTCAAAAGGATGGAGATCAAGGGTGTAGAGGCCGCTGAGATTACCCTTCACGTTGGTCTTGGCAACTTCCGTACTGTGGATGTTGAGGATCTCACCAAACACAAAATGGACTCCGAGCAGATTTTCATTCCCGAGGAGGCAGCCAAGATTGTGAATACCGCAAAAGAGGGTGGCCACCGTGTGTGTGCAATCGGTACCACCGTACAGCGCACCATGGAGAGCTCGGTGTCGACCACCGGCATGCTCAAACCCTATGAGGGTTGGACTAATAAGTTCATCTTTGCTCCCTACGATTTCAGCGTTGCCGACTCGATGGTAAGTAACTTCCACCTGCCCGGCTCGACCCAGCTGATGATGGTGGCTGCTTTTGGTGGCTACGAGAAAGTGATGAATGCCTACAAGGTTGCAATCGAGGAGGGCTACCGCTTTGGTACATACGGCGACGCAATGCTTATTATATAAGTAAGCGCGCACGATTAAAAAATTTTTATTATCTTTG
>JAFYRC010000014.1 GCA_017547065.1 Tidjanibacter sp. | reverse complement strand
CCAACAGCGTTGCAAACCTCAGGTTTCTCCTTGAATTTCTCGCAGAGCTTCATACCAATGATTGCGTGTGGCAATTCGGGCTCGTCGTCGGGCACCTTACCAATATCGTGCAACAGACCTGCCCTGCGTGCGCTCTTGACGTTCAGACCCAGCTCGGCAGCCATAATACCGCACAAGTTGGCGGTCTCACGAGCGTGCTGCAAGAGGTTCTGACCATAGGACGAACGGTATTTCATCTTACCGATGAGCCTAACGAGCTCGGGGCTCATATTGTGGATACCGAGGTCAATGATGGTGCGTTTACCCACTTCGGCAATCTCCTCCTCAATCTGTTTCTTAACCTTCGTTACGACCTCCTCGATACGTGCGGGGTGGATACGGCCGTCGGTTACGAGCTGGTGCAATGCAAGGCGTGCAATCTCCCTGCGCACGGGATCGAAGCCCGAAAGGATGATTGCGTCGGGGGTGTCGTCAACGATGATCTCCACACCGGTTGCAGCCTCCAAGGCGCGAATGTTTCGGCCCTCACGACCAATAATTCGGCCCTTAACCTCGTCGCTATCGATGTTGAACACCGTTACGGAGTTCTCAATGGCGGTCTCGGTGGCAACCCTCTGGATGGTCTGCACAACGATACGTTTTGCCTCCTTGCTGGCGGTAAGCTTAGCCTCCTCGATGGTTTCGCTGATGTAGGTCTGTGCGTCCCTCTCAGCCTCGGCCTTCATGTTGTCGATGAGGATATTCTTTGCCTCCTCCGAGCTGATACCACCAATCTGCTCGAGCTTGATGTTCTGCTCCTTAATGATGCGCTCGGCCTCCTCTTTGCGTTTTTCGAGGTGGGCCAACTGGGCAGTTACCTGCTCTTTCTGTTTGTCGAGCTCGTTGTTCTTACGGTCGAGCTCCGAGCGCTGCTGATTGAGGTTATTCTCGGTCTGCTTGATGCTCTGCTCCCTCTGGTTGAGCTTCTGATTGCGCTCATTTACGGTGCGGTCGTGCTCGCGTTTGAGCTCGAGGAATTTCTCCTTTGCCTGCAACTCTTTCTCCTTGCGGATCATCTCGCCCTCGCTCTTGGCGGCGGCGATGAGTGCCTCGCGTCGCTTGCGGACGGTTGTTTTGGTTACCGCGTTGCTGACGGCGACATAGACACCTATGCCCACTCCAGCCGAGATAACCGATGCTAATACTATTGCTATCATAATTGTTCTGTGTTTTGTTTAAAGTGTTTTCTGTTTATTGTGTTCTTTGTTAGTTTGTGTTCCAATCAAAAATAAAAAACCCACATAGGATTCCATTGAATTGTTTGACGAAACTACCTAAATCGTCATGTGTGAGAGCTCCGTATTTGTATCGCAAACGTCCAACGGCATCGGGCACGGAGCCGGACACTCCCCCTTGTGGGGTTACCTAGGCCTGTTTTTGACACTACGAGTAACTCTCAATTGTTAAAATGTTGAGTTTCGCAAATCTGAATGGAATCTATGCGGGCAGATTATTCAGTGTTGTGTGTATGTCCAATGAGCTTGTTTCCTTCATTTGTTTGGTGCACCTCGGGGCTCTGTCCCAACTATTGGCTTTGTCCCCTTGTGTGCCCCGTAGCCTACCTCTTCATAGGCTCCTTCTTACCTACTCCAATTTGGAGAGATAGGCGTCCAGCGTGCGCTCGATTTTGGTGAGCTCTGCGAGGTCGTCGTCGATATTGCGAGCTGTTGCGTGCTCCACATTTTGGAGAGCCAACTGCAGGGCGGCCATTGCCAAGCAACCCTCCTTGTCGATGCGATACTTCGACTCGATAGTTGCCACCCAGCGGTTTATCTCCTTCTCGGCTTTGCGATATACCTCCTCCTTTGCACGGTCAATTTGAAGTGGATACTTCTTGCCTGCAATATCGAGGTGTATTTTCAAAATCTCTGCCATTCTTTTCTCTTACACGGCTCGGTGCCGTCAACTCTTTTCTCTTGTCCTGATTATCTCCTACTTGTTCACAAGGGCTATGCAACGGTCAATCTCCCGCATAAGTCTATTGATTTGTGCCCTTGCTCGCTTCTTGGCGGCCTCATCCTGTGTGCCACCAAAGCCTTCGCCCAACTCAAGGAGCGAAAGTTTGCGTTGCAGTTCGTTGATTTTCTCGCGCAACTGGCGATTTTCGCCGCGAAGTTTATCCTTCTCGGCCACCAAGTTGGCACACTCCTTACGCAGTCGGGTGTTGTCTTCAATCACCCGTCCGACCTTCTCGGCCAAAGAGTTAACCACTTGTTGTTTTGCCATATTGCTCGATTAGTCGTCTATCTACACATTTATCTTCATACAAAGTTACGCTTTTTTTCTCTCCCTGCAAATTTTTACACCCAATTTTTGCAACTCCCACGAAAAGGTTTACCTTTGTAGGAAAATTCCTACTTTTCTAACTTTTAATACAAAAACGGACTATGCAGACAGAGAAAGACAAGTACATCTTCGGCGTTGTGAAGGTGGGCGAGAAGGGACAAATTGTCATTCCCAAGGAGGCTCGCGAGGTATTTGGCATTGAGGCGGGCGACTCGCTATTGGTGCTTGGCGACCGCACCAAGGGCATTGCCATTGTGAAAACCCAGGTATTCGACGCCGCTATCAGCGGAGTCTTCGAGGATAGGTAGCGACAACCGTCGACCGTCGACCGTCGACCGTCGACCGACAATTAGTAGATAGTAAAGAGTAATTAGTAAATACTTTTCCCTTTCTGCCCTTTGCTGCCCTTTCTGCCCTTTGTTGCCCATTAGCCTCTCTCCCTCCAAACCCACAAAAAACTTAACCCAAAATACAACTATGAAAAATCGCTATCATTTTCTGGACAACCTACGTTGGGTGACAGTGCTGTTGGTGCTGTTCTACCACGTATTCTACAACTTCAACTCCCTGGGGGTCTTTGGTGCCGTGGGCGGTTTTGCCGACCACCAGTGGCAGGACATCTTCTGCACCCTGCTCAACCCTTGGTTTATGACCCTGATGTTTGTGGTGGCTGGCGCTTCGAGCCGCTATGCCCTCCAAAGGCGCACGCCGAGTGAGTTCCGTCGTGAGCGTACCCGCAAACTTCTCGTCCCCTCCACCCTCGGACTTTGCGTCTTTGGCTTTGTGCTCGGCCTGCTCAATATGTCGGCTGCGGGAGCTCAAATGCCCGAGGGCGTTCCCGTGTTTGTCAAGTGGCTTATTGCCATTCCTAGTGGCACGGGCCCGCTGTGGTTCATCCAGCTCCTCTTTGGCTACTCGCTCCTTTTGCTGTTGGTGAGCAAACTCATTAAGGCCGAGAGGATTGAGAGGTGGATTGAGGGCCTTTCGAACGTGGCTCTTGGAGTCCTTATGCTTGCCTTCGGAGTGCTCTTGTGGGGCGCTTCGCAGAGCCAAATTGACAATCCCACGGCGGCGCAGGGATTGCTCAATCTCTACCGCCCCGCCTTCTACATTGTGGGCTTCCTCTTTGGCTACTACGTCTTCTCCACCGAGCGCATCCATACATTCCTCTCCGAGCGTGCAGGGTGGCTTGTGGCGTTGGCAGTGGTGAGTGCTGTGGCCTTTGGCGCGCGCTACTATGGTGTGGACTACACTGCCCCTGCCGTGGTGCAGAGCCCCCTGTGTAACCTCTACTGCTGGGCTATGGTGCTGGCGATGTTGGGTGCCTTCAAGCGCTGGGCCGACACCACCTCGCCCTTTGCCGACTATATGACTCGCAGCAGCTTCGGCCTCTACATTGTCCATATGACCGCCTGCACCGCTGCGTGCTTGTGGCTCAGGGGTAGCGGACTTCCCGTGTGGGCGATTTATGCCCTTGTGTTGCTACTCACCTTTGGTGGTAGTGTGGTGCTGTGGGAGGTGTTGCACCGAGTGCCTGTGTTGCGCTACTGCGTCTTTGGCATTGAGTCCAAGAGGAAGAGGGCATAGGTGTCCGATTGTTTTAATGCTCACGTGAGGTGCATTCGAGGTTTTTTGTACCTTTGTTGTAAACTTAGTATTTTATTTGTATGCGTGTATTGATGTTGTTTGCAGTAATGTTTTTATTGTGTTCTTGCAATGAGTCAATTAATGGTGCAGAAGGCAATGAAGTGCCTGGACCGGTGGAGATGGAGCTTGAAAATTTTGCTCACATTAAAACCTCTGGTACATACACGTTTGTGGCAACTCCATCCAATGGTAGCGGTGGTGAAACTGTTCCTATTTGTAGGGAATACTACATTGGTAAGTATGCTGTGACAAATGAAGAGTGGGCTCTGTTTGTTGAGGAGACCAAGGGTAAGGCTCCAAAGTATTGGACAAATGGAGAGTGCCCTGACGAACGACGTGGGCATCCTGTATTGTGGGTATCTTTTGACGAAGCCGTGCACTACTGTGAATGGTTGAGCTCAAAGAGTCAAGAGTGGACGTTTCGCTTACCAACCCAAGCAGAGTGGGAATATGCTGCCGTGGGTTTGAGTGGAACGCACTTCCCGTGGGGAAATGCTACAGAGGTAACTTTCTCAAGTGGTGTTCTGTCGTCAAAGATGAACTATAATGCAGTTGTGGCAACAGAGGTGCTAAAGGAGCCCAATAGAGAGGCAACCTACATTCACGAGAAATCGGTGCGTAAAGGAGAATCCGATAGGATTTCCGAAATAATCTCGGTGAGCCAAACGGGTGGAGTGTCTGGGTGGGTTAATCACGCAGACTATTTGGGTTTTATATACACCGACATTTTTGAGGAAATCAACAGTGTTGGTGGCTATACTTGCGAAGTGGATGCCTATCCAGATGGGGTTACTTGGTCTGGATGTTACAATATGTGTGGCAATTGTTGGGAGTGGACATCCTCTGTTGAGATTGCACAAAATGGGGCCGAAAAGGGAATGAGCGTGAATGTCATTCGTGGAGGCTCTTGGTATGCAAATGCTTCAAGTTGTAGGGCTTCTTTTCGAGGAGAAGGGCGTAAGCCGTCGTCTGCATACAATACGGTTGGTTTGCGCATTGTTGCAGAACGTAAAACATCAGGATTGTAATGAAAAACAAAACACACTCGGCAGCCGAGTGTGTTTTGTTTTTTACTGATAATGAGAAAAACACTCTAAATCACCCTGCCATAGAGGTCATACTCTTCGCAGTCGGTAATCTCCACCTCCACGAAGTCGCCCACTTCAAGTGGCTCGTTGCTGCTCACGAGAATCTCCTCGTCCACTTCGGGGCTGTCATACTGCGAGCGAGCAACGTAGAACTCGCCTTCCACACGGTCAACCACAACCCTCATATGCTTGCCAACCCTCTCGGCATTCAAGGCAAGCGAGATGCGCCTCTGCAGTTTCATCAGTCGCTCCACCCTTGCCTCCTTTACCTCGTCGGGCACGTTGTCCTCCAAGGTGAGCGCGCTGGGCGTACCCTCCTCCTCCGAGTAGGCGAAGGCGCCGAGTCGGTCGAAGCGCACCCTCTGTACAAAGTCGCACAGTTCTTCGAAATCCTCCTCAGTTTCGCCGGGGAAGCCCACGAGCATTGTGGTACGCAGGGCAATGTCGGGAATCTCACGCCTCAATTTCTCCACCAGGGCCTCTGTTTCGGCCTTGCTGATGCGACGGCGCATTGCTGCGAGCTGATTGTCGGCAATGTGTTGCAGAGGAATGTCGAGGTATTTACACATCTTGGGCTCGTCACGCAGCACGTCGATGACGTCCTGCGGGAAGTCGGTGGGGTAGGCGTAGTGCAACCTTACCCACTCCACACCCTCGATGGCACACAAGCGACGCAACAGCTCGGCCAACTTGCGCTCGCCGTAGAGATCCTTACCATAGTAGGTGGTGTCCTGGGCGATGACGATGATCTCCTTAACACCCACAGCCACAAGACCTTCGGCCTCCTCCAACACCTTCTCCATAGGCACACTGCGGTGGCGACCACGGATGAGCGGAATGGCGCAGTAGGCGCAGTGCCAGTTGCAACCCTCGCCAATCTTAAGGTAGGCATAGTGGTCGGGCGTTGTGAGCAGTCGCTCGGTTTCGAGTTCGGGGAGGTACTCGGCGTCGAGAGCCTCCACAACCTCTTTGAGCGAATGGGCACCGAAGTAGTCGTCCACCTCGGGAATCTCCTCTCTCAACTCGTCGGCATACCTCTCGCTCAGGCAACCCATCACGAAGAGTTTCTCGATGCGTCCGTCGGCCTTGGCTTCGGCACACTCGAGGATGGTGTCGATGGCCTCCTGCTTGGCGTCGCCGATGAAGCCACAAGTGTTGATTACCACAATCTTGGCGTCGGTGTTGGTGCCGTCCACCTCAATCTCATAGCCTGCCTCGTCGAGTTGGGCCATCAGGTGCTCGCTGTCCACAAGGTTTTTGGAGCAACCGAGCGTTATGACGTTGATTTTCTTTTTGCTCATTGTGCGCTGTGTTTATTTGTTGCCGAAGAGAGCATTAACATACTCCTTGCGGTCAAAAATTTTCAACTGATCCACTCCCTCGCCAATGCCGATGTAGTGTACGGGAATGCCAAACTGGTCGCTGATGCCGATTACCACACCACCTTTGGCTGTGCCGTCCAACTTGGTAATAGCCAGTGAGTTGACCTTTGTTGCGGCGGTAAACTGACGGGCCTGCTCAAAGGCGTTCTGACCCGTGGAGCCGTCCAATACGAGCATCACCTCGTGGGGCGCGTCGGGAATGATTTTACCCATTACATTGCGGATTTTCGCCAGCTCGTTCATAAGGCCAACTTTGTTGTGGAGTCGGCCGGCGGTGTCAATCAACACCACGTCGGCGTTGTTGGCCACAGCCGATTTGAGGGTGTCGAAGGCCACCGATGCGGGGTCGGAGCCCATGTTCTGGCGAATCATGGTGGCACCTGCCCTGTCGGCCCACACTTGGAGCTGGTCGATGGCGGCGGCACGGAAAGTGTCGGCAGCGCCGATGTAGACCTTCTTGCCGGCACGCACGAGCTGTGCGGCGAGCTTGCCAATGGTGGTTGTCTTACCTGCGCCATTTACACCCACAACCATCACAACATAGGGTGTGCCCTCGGTAATGTTGAGGCCGAAGTTCTCGTGTTTTTCCTCACACTCCTGCAGGAGCGATGCAATCTCATCGCGGAGGATGTCGTTGAGCTCGGCGGTGTTCATATACTTATCCCTGGCCACGCGAGCCTGGATGTTGTCAATGATCTTGACCGTTGTTTCCACACCCACGTCGGAGGTGATGAGCACCTCTTCGAGGTCGTCCAGAAAACTCTCGTCCACCTGCGAACGACCCGCTACGGCGCGGGCCAGTTTGCCAAAGAAACCCTCCTTGGTCTTTTTGAGGCCCTCGGTAATCTCCTCCTGCTGGGAGGGCTCACTGGTGGGCTGTTGGGGCTCCTCGGTGGAGTCGCTTGTGGGTGTAAGCTCGGTGGCGTTGGAGGCTACCTGTTCGGCTACCAGCTCGGCGGCGGCAGGCTCGCTCTTTTTGCGTTTGAATATGTCAAATAGTGCCATTCTTGTGTATAGCTTTTTGTCCGTTATTTGTGGCCTGCGTGCGGTTGATGCAGACCTTCCATCATACAAAGATACCACCTATTTTTGAATTTCACACCCCTCGGCCCACTTTCTTTGCTCGGCGGGCACAAAAAAGGCGGACACCGAAGTGCCCGCCAAAGCCATTGTAGCCCACTCGGGGGCCGAAAATGGTGACGTTTTAGGGGGTGGTTCCTACTCGGCAGGAGCCCATTTGCAACGCACGGGCGAGATGATTGCGCCCTCGTCTTTAAGCTGCTTCATAGCCTTGTCAACCTCCTTGCGATCGAGGCCGGTGAGCTCGGCGATTTTACCTGCGTTGAGGGGCTCGCCAGCGGCCTTCATTGCTGCCAATACTTTATCTTTTGTCTCCATAGTTTTTGGTTTTAATTAATTACATTAATTTCGTCTGTTTGCAGACTTTATCTTGCATAAAGATATGCTTTTTTATTGTAAACACAAAGTGCTTGTGGCAAAATGATGTGCAAAGTCCAACTTTTTTGATTGTAGGGGGCCAATGGTAGGCTATTTTTACTACATTTGCGAAATTTTGAACATATTAAAGTATTAGGGAATTTAGAGTAAGGTTATGGGTAAGAGTTCAATCAATATTGTTTTCGCACAGCCCGAGCACGCAATTTATGCCGAGCAGATTTGCCAACTCATCTACGAGTCGGCACTTCAACGTGGTACCGGTATCGCTCGTCGTTCGCCAGAGTACATCTCGGCGAAGATCACCGGCGGTAAGGCGGTGGTGGCTCTTGATGGCGACAAACTGGTTGGTTTTAGTTATATCGAGTGCTGGGAGCACGGCGACTATGTTGCCACCTCGGGTCTTATTGTAGACCCCGACTATCGCCACCTCGGCCTCGCAAGTGAGATCAAAAAACGCACCTTCGAGTTGGCAAGGTTGCGCTTCCCTTTTGCAAAGCTGTTTAGTATCACCACATCACTGCCCGTGATGAAGCTTAATACCCGTCTTGGCTACAAGCCCGTGACATTCTCGGAGCTCACAAATGATGACGAGTTCTGGCGCGGATGTGAGGGCTGCTGCAACTACGACATTCTCCAACGCAATAATCGTACCATGTGCCTTTGCACCGGTATGCTCTACGACCCCAAGACTCCGCTGGTAAAACAGCCGTGGTGGGAGCCCTACGTTATTGCCGTGAAGCGCAAAATCAAAAAAATATTTCGTTTGAGTAAATCAAAAAAATAAAGATAGAACTATGGGAAAGAAAAAAGTAGTTTTGGCATTTAGCGGAGGCTTGGATACCTCCTTCTGTGTGAAATATCTCAGCGAGGAGCTGGGCTATGAGGTCTACACTGCCATTGCAAATACGGGTGGCTTCTCGGACGAGGAGCTGGCCTCGATTGAGGAGAGGGCCTACCGCCTCGGCTCCAAACAGCACGCAACCCTCGATATCACCGAGGAGTACTACGAGCGTAGCATCAAGTATATGGTCTTCGGCAACGTGTTACGCAATGGTACCTATCCCATTTCGGTATCCTCGGAGCGTATCTTCCAGGCTATGGCCATCATCCAATTTGCCAAGGAGGTGGGCGCCGATTGTGTGGCTCACGGTTCCACCGGTGCAGGTAACGACCAGGTGCGTTTCGACCTGACGTTCCAGATTATG
>JAFYRC010000147.1 GCA_017547065.1 Tidjanibacter sp. | reverse complement strand
GATGGTACGTGGCGTGGTTACACTTCCCCACGGTACTGGTAAAACTGTACGCGTGTTGGTTTTGTGTACTCCTGACAAGGAGAACGAGGCCAAAGAGGCAGGTGCAGACTACGTAGGTTTGGACGAGTATGTTGAGAAGATCAAGGGCGGTTGGACCGACGTTGATGTTATCATCTGTACTCCTAACGTAATGGCCAAAGTTGGTACTTTGGGTAGGATTCTGGGTCCCCGTGGCCTTATGCCCAACCCCAAAACTGGTACCGTAACTATGGACGTTGCAAAGGCTGTTGCCGAGGTGAAAGCCGGTAAGATCGACTTCAAAGTTGACAAATATGGTATCGTTCACTCTTCGGTAGGTAAAGTATCGTTCACTGCTGATCAGATTGTAGACAATGCTAACGCATTCGTTGGTATGATCCACAAGTTGAAACCCGCAGCTGCAAAGGGTACTTACATGCTTAGTATCTATCTCTCAACGACAATGAGTATCGGTCTGCAAATTGACCCCAAATCACTCGATCTTAAATAGTAAAAAACATTGAGCTATGACAAGGGAAGAAAAGAAACAAGTAATTGAAGGCCTGACCGAACAACTCAACCAGTATCCTAACTTCTATATCACCGACATCGAGGCTCTCAATGCTGAGCAGACTGCAAAATTGCGTCGTCAGTGCTTCGAGAAAGGCGTGAAGTTGGTTGTTGTAAAAAACACCCTCTTCATCAAAGCCTTGGAGGCTGTTGAGAAGGCAGACGCTGGTCTTGTCGAGGTTCTGAAAGGCACTTCGTCGATTATGTTCTCCGAGGGTAGCAAGGCTCCTGCACAGGTTATCAAAGAGTTCCGCAAAGGTTGCGAGAAACCCATTTTGAAAGCTGCATACGTTCAGGAGTGTGTATACGTCGGCGACAATAACCTCGATATGCTTTGCAATATCAAATCGCGTGAGGAGCTTATCGGCGATATCGTGGCTCTCTTGCAGTCGCCCATCAAGAATGTTGTATCGGCATTGCAGGGTAACGCTGGTCAGAAGATTGCAGGCATCGTAAAGGCGCTTGAAGAAAGAAATTAATTTTCCAAACAAAACAAACAACGAAGTAAAACAATTTAACAAATAACAAAACTATGGCAGATATTAAAGCATTGGCAGAAGAGTTGGTAAACTTGACTGTTAAAGAGGTAAACGAGTTGGCTACTATCCTCAAAGAGGAGTACGGTATTGAGCCCGCTGCTGCAGCAGTAGCAGTTGCTGCTCCCGTTGCTGCAGAGGCAGCTGCACCCGCAGAGAAGACTTCTTTCGACGTTATTCTCGTAAACGCTGGTCAGAGCAAGATTCCTGTAGTAAAGGCTGTTAAAGAGTCGACCGGTCTTGGTTTGAAAGAGGCTAAAGACTTGGTAGATGCAGCTCCCAAAGCTATCAAAGAGGGCGTATCGAAAGAGGAGGCTGAGGCACTCAAAGCTGCTCTCGAGGAGGCTGGTGCTGAGGTTGAGATTAAATAGTCATACTATTAACTTCTCACATATCGGGTATAGAGCTTATGCATAAATAAGCTCTATGCCTTTTTCGCGTCTAAAAAAGAGGGGCGAAAAAAGGAAAAAGGTTAGGTTTTGTTTAGATGGGCTAAGTGTGCTCATATCAGACAGATACGAGGCGGTCGATGGGCCGATTAGTATTTTCCTAAACTTATGGCGAAAAGCGACATTAACAAAAACCATCAAAATAATTTTGCAGAAAATGTCCTCGAAAGCAAACACAAGAATTAGCTTCTCCTCCATCACGCACAAGATGGACTATCCTGACTTTTTGGAGGTGCAGCTCAAATCATTTCAAGACTTTTTCCAGTTGGACACCACCGCAGAGAACCGCAAGAATGAGGGTCTTTATAAGGTGTTCACAGAGAATTTTCCTATAACGGACACACGCAATAACTTCGTACTCGAATTCATCGACTATTATGTTGATCCCCCACGCTACTCGATTGACGAGTGCTTGGAGATGGGTCTGACTTACAGCGTGCCCTTGAAGGCCAAACTGAGGCTTTCGTGCACCGACCCCGAGCACGAGGATTTCGACACTGTAATCCAAGACGTTTACTTCGGCACCATTCCCTACATGACACCCCGAGGCACCTTCGTTATCAACGGTGCAGAGCGTGTTGTGGTGTCGCAGCTCCACCGTTCACCCGGTGTATTCTTCGGTCAGAGCGTACACACCAACGGTACCAAACTCTACTCGGCACGTATCATTCCTTTCGAGGGTTCGTGGATTGAGTTCGCTACCGACATCAACAACGTGATGTATGCCTACATCGATCGTAAGAAAAAGTTGCCCGTAACCACTCTGTTGCGTGCAATCGGTTTCGAGGCTGATAAGGAGATTCTTGAGATCTTCGACTTGGCAGACGAGGTGAAGGTTAACCGTACCAACCTGAAGAAGAACGTAG
>JAFYRC010000013.1 GCA_017547065.1 Tidjanibacter sp. | reverse complement strand
GTGAGGAGATTATGAGCGTGAAGGCCAACTGGGAGGTGGAGATTAACGCCGATATGAGGAAGATTTTTGCACCCATCACCTTCGAGAGCGTCAACGAGCAGTTGCGTAAGACAGAGGCTGCAAGGCTCAAGAAGATTCTCGAAGAGAGGGAGAAGAAACGCCTTGAAGCACTCAAACGCGAGCAGGAGAGCCAGAATGGCGGTGGCCTGGGTGGCTTTGGCTCGGGTATGAGTAGCATGAGGGGCGCCGTGGGTAGCGTTACCGGCAGGTAAGACCACGACACAAACAACCAATCGGATTGAAACGAAAGAGAAGAATGAATAGGTTTTTTATTACGATAGTGGCAACGTGCGCTGTGCTTTGTGGAACAATCTGCAAGGCCGACGCCCAGCGCCAATATGTGGGTGTGAAGGGTGGCTACGGCACCGCCGATGTGCGCCTCTACCCCCACTGGACCAGCCCACCATTGTGGGGTGCGCTCAATGGTGGCCTCTTTTGGGTCTACTATGGTGGCGACAAACCCAACTCCTACCTCTACGACAAAGTGGCGGGAGGTATCAGCGTGGAGTTGGAATTTATGCAGAGGGGTTTTCAGTATGCCGCACTCGACCGCAACACGGAGCGCTACACCTACGGTAGGCGTATCAACTCCATAATGGTGCCCCTGATGTGGCAACCCCACGTCCTGCTGGCCGATGAGAGGTTGCGACTCTACCTCAACGCAGGTATCACGGGCTCGTTCTACATCGACTCCACGGAGTTCTACATCGACAACGAAACGGGCAAGATTGAGGAACACCCCTACGAGTGGATGACCGTGAGGGACAACCGCTTTGCCTATGGTTTGTGCGTGGGCTTGGGTGGCGGTTGGAGCTTCGGACAGTGGGAGATTATGAGCGAGTTCCGCTACTACTTTGGCTACTCGGATATCGTGAAGAGGAAAACCATCTACTCAGGCACCCAGTTCCTGCGCTCGCCGCTGGATAATATAAACCTGAGCTTTGGTGTGGCCTACCACTGGAACCACTCCGGCTCGTGGGCTTGGAGCCCCACTCAAAGGGCCGCAGCCCGTGCAGCCAAGATTGCGGCTGCGGAAATTGAAAGTGGAAAATTAGTAGAGAGTAAAGAATAATTAGTAAATATTGAGGTATGGAAAACTTAGCAGGCGAAAGCACACGACAGCAGAAAGTTGCTCGTCAAATACAAAAGGACATTAGCGAACTCTTCCTGAAAGAGTGCGCCGACCTCGTGAGAGGTGTAATTGTGTCTGTTACGGCCGTGAGGGTCAGCCCCGACTTGGAGTATGCAAGGATACACCTGAGCATCTTCCCCTTCGACAAACACGAAGAGGTGATGGAGCGCATCCAGGCCGATGCGTGGAGGGTGCGTAAGTTGCTCGGCGCAAGGATGCGTAATCAGTTGCGCGTGGTGCCCGAGATTAGCTTCTTCCTCGACGACTCGCTGGAGTATATCGAGAATATCGACAACCTACTCAAAAAGTAGTGTGTAAACGGGTGGCAACTACCACCCCAACAACAAACCACACAACCCAATGCGCCTACCACTACTCTTTGCACGTCGCTACCTGCGTTCTCGCAAGTCGCTGTCGGTGATTAACACCACGGCGACGGTGAGCTCGGTGGCTATTGGCGTGGCGGTAGCGGCGATGGTGATCCTGATGTCGGTGATGAATGGTTTCAACTCCATTCTCCACTCCATCCACGACACCACCGAAGCCGACCTGATTATCAGCCCCGCGAAGGGTACAACCTTCGAGCGAAGAGGGTTAATCGAGGAGGTGCTGACCACGGCAGGAGGCATTGCGTCCCACTCGTTCTACTTGGAGGAGAGTGTGTTGGTGGAGTATGGACGCAAGCAGATGTTCGCCACGCTCCGAGGTGTGGATGACCGCTATGCCGAGGTCATTCCCCTGGCCGATAGCAACATGGTGTGGTATGGTGGTTGGAACCTCACCCACGGCGAACGACGTAGGGCTGTGGTTGGATTCGACCTGGACAACATCTTTGCCGACGGCTACTCGGTGCGCAATGCGGCCCTGCATGGCAAGCTTTCCATCCACGCAATGCGCAGGGAGAACATCTCGTCGCTGTTGCCGATGAGCGCCATTCGTACCGTGAAGGTGGACCACGCGGGTACACTCACCGACGCAGCCACCGAACTTACAAACCACCTCTTTGTGTCGCTCGACGTGGCCGAAGAACTCCTCGCCTCCGAGGGTAGGGCTTCGAGGGTGGCTGTGAGGGTAGCTGATGGTGCCAAGATGGAGGTGGTACAGAAGGAACTTAGGCGCGCACTGGGCGAGGGCTTCAAGGTGGAGAACCGCTATGAGCGCAACGAGACCCTCTATAAAGTGATGAAGGTTGAGAAGGCAAGCATTTTCCTCATACTGTTGCTCGTCACGCTCATCGCCACGGTGTCGATTATCGGCTCGCTGGTGATGCTCATCATCGAGAAGCGCAACGACACGGCCACGCTCTATGCTATTGGTGCACGCAACACGTTTGTTCGCAGGGTCTTCACCATTGAGGGTGTACTCATCGGCCTGCGAGGCGTGGTGTGGGGAGTGATTGGCGGACTTATGGTCTGCTGGGCCCAGATAACCTTTGGGTTGGTGAAGATGCCTGGCAACACATTCCTTGTGGAGAACTACCCCGTGGAGGTGAGAGGAGCCGATGTTGTGATGATTATTGTGGCGGTGATGGCCGTCAATTATGTGATAACAAAACTTACTGTTCGGAGAATGGTTCCGAAAATTAACAAACCCGATGAAACACGTTTTTAGATATATAGCTCTTGTGGTGGCAGTGGCCCTCGTTGCGGGCGGCTGTGCACGACACAAGGTTATCCCTGATAGGGAGTTGGAGAACATCACAAGGGAGATGTTCCTTGTGAATGCCTATGCCAAGGCCCAGAAGCTCGACACCGACAGCCTGGACATCTACACTCCAATTCTCAACAAGTATGGCTACTCGCAGGACGACTTTTTCAACACTCTGGCCAACTTCCAGAAGCGTAAGAGTGCCCGCCTGAGCGACGTGATTGAGGGCACCATTGCCTCGCTTGAATCGATGGCCAACGGCTATGAGCAGAAGTTGCGCAACCTCAACTACATCGACTCGCTGGCCAAATCGATGTGTAGCAGGGAGGTCAAGAGCGTGGACAAAATTACGGTGAAGCGCATGAAAGACACCACCCGATTGGTGCTCTCGCTTCCCATTCGTGACAAGGGTGAATATGTGATTGTCTACAACTACCACATCGACACCCTCGACAAGAACACACACCTCCAAAGCACCCAGTGGACACTGGATAAGGATGGTAATCGCAACCACTACCTGCGCACCTCGCTCTCCCACGGCGAGCGCAAGGAGTACAAAACAACCCTGCACCCCAAGGAGGGCGCCGTGGAGTACTTCATTCAGTTTGCCGACTATGCCAAACGTGAAGAAAAACCCCACATCACCATCGACTCGCTGCGTATAACCTACATACCACCCAGCGAGGAGGCTCTGGCCCACATGGATTCGGTGATGCAGTTCAGGCCCCAGGTTGTGCTCGCCGACTCTATTGAGGTCTATGGCACGCTGGACGCCGTGGTGCCCATGCTCTCACGCGACTCGTTGGAGGCCATTGACAAGCGCACCAAGGAGGCTGCCGAGGCCAAAGAGAAGGCCAGCAAGAAGGGTAAAAAGAGTAGGAAATAAAGAGAACAAAAAAAGTATATAGACCCATGTACACAAAAGAGGAAATCTACGACCCCGAAACCACAGCCAAGCTGATGGAACACTACCACGCCATTCTCGACCTGCTGGGCGAGGATGTCAACCGTGAGGGACTGTTGAAGACCCCCGAGAGGGTGGCCAAATGTATGCAGTTCCTGACCAAGGGCTACAACGAAGACCCTGCGGAGATTCTCCGCTCGGCCATTTTCAAGGAGGACTACAAACAGATGGTTATCGTGAAGGACATCGAAATCTACTCCCTCTGCGAGCACCACATGTTGCCATTCTACGGCAAGGCCCACATTGCCTACATTCCCAACGGACAGATTACGGGCCTCTCGAAAATCCCTCGTTGTGTGGAGAGTTTTGCCCGAAGGTTGCAGGTGCAGGAGAGGTTGACTATGCAGATTAGGGATTGTATTCAGGAGACTCTCAATCCGCTGGGTGTAGCCGTGGTTATTGAGGCTGCCCACATGTGCATGCAGATGAGGGGTGTGCAGAAACAGAACTCTATTACGACCACCTCGGCTTTCAGCGGTGCATTCCTCAACCAACAGCTCACCCGCCAGGAGTTCCTCGACCTCATCGGCGCAAAGTTGCACTAAAATTACTTTTTGAAATATGTTTACACGAAACACCTATATCGCTCGTCGCAACGAACTGCGAAGGCGAATGCCCAAGGGAGGTATCGTGGTGCTCATCGGCAATGGTGAGGCACCCCGCAACTACTTCGACAATGCCTATGGCTTCCGTCAGGACAGCACCTTCCTCTACTACTTCGGACTCCAGAATGCCAACCTCATTGGTGTGATTGACCTCGATAGCGATGTTGATGCCCTCTTTGGCAACGACTACACCGTGGACGACATCATCTGGATGGGTCCCCAGCCCTCCATTAAGGAGTTGGCCGAGAGTGTGGGCGTAGGTCAGAGCGCTCCCCTGGCTGCCGCCTACGACTGTGTGCAGGGTGCCGTGAAGGCCGGACGCAAGGTGCACTACCTTGTGCCCTACCGTGGCGAGGGCGTGCTCCTGATGAGCGACCTTACCGGTATTCCCACCTCCGAGCACTACAACCACTACTCCCCCGACCTGGCCATCAACGTGGCCGCCATGAGGGAGGTGAAAAGTGCCGAGGAGATTGAAGAGATGGAGAGGGCCTTCCAGATTGGCTATGCCATGCACACCACCGCTATGCGCCTGACCAAACAGGGTGTGAGTGAGAGGACCATTGCAGGTGCTATGGAGGGTGTAACACACCAGATGGGCGCCGGCGTGTCGTTCCACTCCATCGTGTCACAGCATGGTGAAACACTCCACAACCACTCCCACGACGGTATTTGCGAGAATGGTCGCCTGCTGTTGGTGGACGCCGGTGGTGAAACCGTCAACAACTACTGCTCGGACCACACCCGTACGTTCCCCGTGAGTGGTAAGTTCTCGCCCATACAGAGGGATATTTACAACGTTGTGCTCCACGCCCACGACGAGGTGTTGCGCATTGCCAAACCCGGCATGTACACCGACCTCCACAACGCCTCCTACAAGGCTTTGGCCGAAGGCCTAATTGGCTTGGGTCTGATGAAGGGTGACGCCGACGAGGCTGTGGCAGCTGGTGCCGTTAGGCTCTTCATGCCCCACGGCTTGGGTCACGGACTCGGTATGGACGTACACGACTGCGAGGCTATGGGCGAGAGGGGTATGGCCCACTATGAGGCTATGCAGGCTCGTGCCGAGGAGATTGACACCTGCATCATCCGTGAGAGGTGGCGTCTGCGCCCCGGTACGGTGCTCACCGACGAGCCCGGCATCTACTTCATCCCTGCCTACATCGAGCAGTGGAAGGCCGAGAAGAAGTGTGAGGAGTTTATCAACTACTCCAAGTTGGAGGAGTTCTACAACTTCGGCGGTATCCGCATCGAGGACGACCTGCTCATCACCGAGAGTGGCAACACAATGCTCGGTGGCGACAAACACATTCCCGTGACCGTGGAGGAAATCGAGGCCTTTATGGCGGAGAACTAATATGGCTAACAAAAGCTAACAGAAGCTATGACAAAACCCGGTAAAAAGTCGATTGAGGGACGCGTGGTGCAGATCATTGGCCCCGTGATTGACGTAAGTTTCGACAATGGAGCCTCGGAGGAGGTGGAGTGCATCAACCTGCCCGCCATCCACGACGCCGTGGAGATTGTGCGCCCCGATGGTCGCACCCTCATCGCCGAGATTCAACAACACATCGGTGAGAATTGTGTGAGGGCCGTGGCTATGGACTCCACCGACGGTTTGCGCCGAGGTGTGAGCGCCGTGTCGCACTACTCTCCCGTGACTATGCCTGTGGGCGAGCAAATCAAGGGCCGACTGATGAACGTTGTGGGCGAAGCCATCGACGGTATCGGCTCGCTTGACAGCGAAGGTGCTCTTCCCATTCACCGAGAGGCCCCCAAGTTTGAGGACCTAACCACCACGCAGGAGGTGCTCTACACGGGTATCAAAGTGATTGACCTCTTGGAACCCTACGTTAAGGGTGGTAAGATTGGTCTGTTTGGTGGTGCCGGTGTGGGCAAAACGGTGCTCATTATGGAGCTCATCCGCAATGTGGCGAAGAAGCTGGGTGGCTACTCGGTGTTTGCCGGTGTGGGCGAGCGTACCAGGGAGGGTAACGACCTGCTGAGGGAGATGATCGAATCGGGCGTTGTCCGCTACGGCAAGGAGTTCGAGGAGGCAATGGAGAAGGGCGACTGGGACCTTTCGAAAATCGACCACGAGGAGCTCAAAAAGTCGCAAGCAACCCTTGTGTTTGGTCAGATGAACGAGCCCCCGGGTGCGAGGGCCTCAGTAGCTCTGTCGGGCCTCACCGTGGCCGAGAGTTTCCGCGACGGCGGCACCAATAGGGATATTCTTTTCTTCATCGACAACATCTTCCGTTTCACCCAGGCGGGCTCGGAGGTGTCGGCTCTGCTGGGTCGTATGCCCTCGGCTGTGGGTTATCAGCCCACCCTCGCAAGCGAAATGGGTGCAATGCAGGAGAGGATTACCTCGACCAAGAACGGTTCGATTACCTCCGTGCAGGCGGTCTACGTGCCGGCCGACGACCTTACCGACCCTGCTCCTGCAACAACTTTTACCCACTTGGACGCAACCACCGTGCTTTCGCGCAAGATTGCCGAGATGGGTATCTACCCCGCAGTAGACCCCTTGGAGTCGACTTCCCGCATACTTGACCCCAACGTTGTGGGCGAGGAGCACTACACCACAGCGCAGAGGGTAAAACAGATTCTCCAACGCAACAAAGACCTCCAAGATATCATCTCCATCCTCGGTATGGAGGAGCTTTCGGAGGAGGATAAGCTCACCGTTAACCGTGCCCGTAGGGTGCAAAGGTTCCTCTCGCAACCCTTCTCCGTGGCAGAGCAGTTCACAGGTGTGAAGGGCGTGATGGTGTCGATTGAGGACACCATCAGGGGCTTCCAGATGATTCTCAACGGCGAGGTGGACCACCTGCCCGAGAGTGCCTTCCTCAACGTGGGCACCATCGAGGAGGCCATTGCCAAGGGTGAGGAGCTGTTGCGCAGGGCACAGTAGGAGCCCTATTTATATTTTCAACATTAGAGGTTAGACAAAACGAAGAAACATGGCACAAGTTATTCCGACAGAACTCGGAACGGAAAGTATTGGTAAACTACTACGCAAATATGCGGTACCGGCAATCATTGCAATGACGGCCTCGTCGTTGTACAACATGATTGACAGCATTTTTATTGGTCAGGGTG
>JAFYRC010000146.1 GCA_017547065.1 Tidjanibacter sp. | reverse complement strand
TCTTTTGTGTTGGTGGTCGCAACGTTGGTTGCGACCATCAATCCTGCTGTTAATTAGGAGTTTTTAATGTAGGTGTAGTGTGCACCGTAGCGCTCGTAGGCTGCCTTCTCCAACTCCTCGCGGTGGTCGGGGTGGACAACATTGATGAGGGCTTTGGCACGCTCCTGCAACGATTTACCGTAGAGGTAAGCAGCACCCCACTCGGTAACTACCCAGTGTACGTGGTTACGGGTGGTAACTACGCCTGCGCCGAGAGCGAGAGTGTTTGCAATTTTGCTGATACCCTTGTTGGTAACCGAAGGCATTGCGATGATGGCCTTACCGCCCTTTGAGAGCGACGAACCATAGATGAAGTCAACCTGACCACCTACGCCCGAGTAGAATTTGGTGCCGAGCGAGTCAGCGCAGACCTGACCGGTGAGGTCAATTTGGAGAGCCGAGTTGATGGCGCAGAATTTGGGGTTCTGGGCGATGATGAAGGGGTCGTTGGTGTAAGCAACATCTTTCATCAACACACCAGGGTTGTTGTCGATGAAGTCGTAAACCTCTTTCGAGCCCATCAAGAAGGTCGAAACAATCTTACCCTTGTCGGTAACCTTATTCCTACCGTTTACAACACCCTTCTCAACGAGGGGCAATACGCCGTCGGCGAACATCTCGGTGTGGATACCGAGGTCTTTGTGGTTGCCCAGCTGCGAAAGAACGGCGTTGGGAATAGCGCCGATACCCATCTGCAAGCAAGCACCGTCCTCAATCAGCTCGGCACAGTTGCGACCGATGGCTGCGTCAATCTCGGTAATCTCGGCGATGTGGCCCTCCATCAGAGGTTGGTCGTCCTCAATGAAGTAGTCGATCTGCGAGATGTGGATGAAAGCGTCACCGAAAGCACGGGGAACATATTTGTTCACAACGGCCAAAACATAGTCGGCGCACTCGATAGCAGCGAGGGTTGCGTCAACCGAAGTACCCAACGAAACGTAGCCGTGAGCGTCTACGGGCGAAACCTGAATCATTGCTACGTTGCAGGGAAGAACACCCGAACGGTAGAGTTTCTGGGTCTCCGAGAGGAAGATTGGAATATAGTCGGCATAGCCGCTCTGGGTTACTTTGCGCACGTTGCCACCAACGAAGAACGAGTCGAGCTGGAAGATACCCTCAAATTTGGGATCTGCATAGGGAGCGGGACCCTCGGTGTGGAGGTGGTGGATGTGAACGTCTTTGAGCTCACCGGCCTCGCCCCTGCGGCACATAGCCTGGATGAGGCATTGGGGTGCACTTGCAACAGACGAGAGGTGAACGTGGTCGCCGGATTTGATGACCTTAACGGCCTCGTCGGCTGTGGTAAAGGTGATTTTGTTGTTCATTTGTAATTGTTTTATTTATTAAGTTTGTCTGTTTTTCACAATCAAGCCCCCAAAGGTAACTATTTTTTTGTGAAATGGTTGACACTCCACTAATAAATTATTACCTTTGCTTGCAATTAGACACCTAAACTTTTTACACAAAAACTAACACTTCATCGACATTATGAATGTTAAAGAGTTGAAAGATGTTGTTATCCGTTTCTCCGGCGACTCCGGCGACGGTATGCAGCTCACAGGCACCTTGTTCTCGGACACGGCAGCTCTTTTCGGCAACGGTATCTCTACCTTCCCCGACTATCCCGCAGAAATTCGCGCACCCCAAGGCACCGTAGCAGGTGTTTCGGGCTTTCAGGTTCACTTCGGTAGCAGCCGTATGCTCACTCCCGGTGACTACTGCGATGCGCTGATTGCAATGAACCCCGCCGCACTCAAAGCTAATGTGATGTGGCTCAAGAAGGACGCAACCATCATCCTTGATGGCGACTCGCTCGACGAGAAGAGCATCGCTCGCGCAGGTTTCAAGACCTCCGACCCCCTCGAAGAGCTCGGCATTAAGGACTACAATATCCTCACCCCCGACATTACCTCTATGACCAAGGAGGTTTTGAAGGACTCTGGTTTGGACAACAAGGCAATCGTTAAGTGTAAAAATATGTTTGCACTTGGTATTTGCCTTTGCCTCTACGACAAACCACTCGACCACGCTACGGCCTACATCCGCAACAAGTTCGGTAAGAAAAACCCCGTTGTTGCCGAGGCTAACGTAGCTGTGCTCAATGCGGGCTGGAACTACGCCCACAATACCCACTCCTTTGCTAACACCTACACCGTGCAACCCGCCGAGTTGGAGAAGGGTCGCTATCGTAGCATCAGTGGTAACGTGGCAACCGCTTGGGGCTTTATTGCTGCCAGCGAGAAGAGTGGACGCCCCCTCTTCTGCGGTTCCTATCCTATCACTCCCGCAACCGTTATTCTCGAGGAGCTCGCCAAACACAAAGAGCTTGGTGTTAAGACTGTGCAGGCAGAGGACGAGATTGCCGGTATTTGCACCTCGATTGGTGCAGCCTTTGGTGGTGCCTTCGCTGTGACAACCACTTCGGGCCCCGGTCTTTCGCTCAAAAGCGAGGCTATGGGTTTGGCGGTTATTGCCGAGTTGCCACTGGTTGTTGTTGACGTACAGAGGGGTGGCCCCTCCACGGGTCTTCCCACCAAGACCGAGCAGAGCGACCTGATGCAGGCTCTCTGGGGTCGTAACGGTGAGTGCCCTATGGTGGTGATTGCCGCTTCGTCGCCCAGCGACTGTTTCGACTATGCCTTTGCGGCAAGTAAAATCGCCATGGAGCACATGACTCCCGTGGTGCTGTTGACTGACGGTTTTATTGCCAACGGCTCGCAGCCCTGGAAGATTCCCTCAATGAAAGACTATCCCGAGATTCACCCTCCCATCATTACGGAGTTACCCGAGGATGAACCCATTTATATGCCCTACAAACGCGATGAGAAACTCGCACGCCGTTGGGCTATCCCCGGTACCAAAGGCCTCGAGCACCGCATTGGTGGTTTGGAGAAGGATGCGCTCAAAGGTAGCGTGTCGCACGACCCCAAGAACCACCAGGTGATGGTTCATACCCGTGCTGCTAAGGTTGCCAAGGTTGCCGACTACATTCCCGCACAGAGCGTGTTGGGTCCCGAGGAGGCCGACCTGCTAGTTGTTGGTTGGGGTGGTACCAAGGGCCACTTGCAGGCAACTGTGGAGAAGATGCAGGGTGAGGGTAAGAGCATTGCTCTGTGCCACTTCAACTACATCAACCCTCTCCCCAAAGGTGTGGAAGATATCTTTGCAAGGTATAAGAAAATTGTTGTGTGCGAGCTCAACGAGGGTCAGTTTGCAAACTACCTGCGCATGAACTTCCAGCAGTTCCACTACGAGCAGTACAATAAGTGTCAGGGTCTTCCCTTCACAACCGTTGAGTTGGAGGCCAAGTTTAACGAATTATTGGAGAAATAGGAGGTTACGATTATGAAATACACACAGGCAGATTTTAAGAGCGACCAGGAGGTAAAATGGTGCCCCGGATGTGGTGACCACTTCGTTCTTAACGCAGTACAGAGGGCTATGCCCGACATTGCGGAGATTGCAGGACGCGACCGCTCGGAGTTTGTGGTAGTGTCGGGCATTGGTTGCTCGTCGCGCTTCCCATACTATATGAAAACCTATGGTTTCCACTCGATTCACGGCCGTGCTAACGCTATCGCTACGGGCTTGAAGGTGGCAAACCCCAATGTGAGTGTCTTTGTGGCTACGGGTGATGGCGACTCGCTTGCTATCGGTGGTAATCACTTCATCCACGCTATCCGCAGGAATATCGATCTCAATGTGGTGCTTTTCAACAATGAGATTTATGGTCTGACCAAAGGTCAGTATTCGCCCACTTCAAAGCTCGGTAAGATTACTAAAACTTCGCCTTATGGCACAATCGAAAAACCCTTCAACCCCGGTGAGCTTATCATTGGCGCCAAGGGTACTTTCTTTGCTCGTTCCATCGACGTGGAGGTTGATGTTACACGCCAGTGCCTTGTGAGGGCAGCCCAGCACGATGGTTTTTCGATTACCGAGGTGTTGCAGAACTGCGTAATCTTCAACGACGGTGCCCACGCAGCCTTCGCTAAGGATAAGGCGAGTCGCGCGGCTCACACAATCCTTCTGAAAGATGGTGAGAAGATGCTCTTCGGTGCCAACAAAGAAAAGGGTATTGTGTTGGACGGCTTCCGCTTGAAGGTGGTGACTATTGGCGAGGATGGCTACACTCTGGACGATGTGCTCACTCACGACTCGCACGAGAAGGATACCTACATCCACAACGCTCTGGCGGCTATGAAGTACCCCGAATTCCCCGTTGCACTGGGTGTTATCAGGGATGTTGAGGACAAAACCTACAATGATGAGGTGTGCCGTCAGCTGGAGGAGGTTAAGAGCACCAGCAAAATCAAGTGTATGGACGACCTGCTCAATAGTGGTGAAACCTGGACCATCGAATAGTGTGGTGCACAATACTTTATGAAAATCGGCCGACATGTTGAGTGTTGGCCGATTTTTTTGCACCCTAATGGAGATATTACCTTAAAAGTGTGTTGTCCTTTGTGAAATATTTTCTATTTTTGTTTACTGAACAAACACTTAAAGCGATGAAAAAGAATATTAAAATGCTGTTGCCACTGCTGTTGGTGGCTATGTTATTTGGTTGCGGCCCACGAGTAATCCCCGTACAGAGGCCTGGTAATGACCAGAATAAACCAACGCCTCCCAGTACCGAGCAGGGTGGAAATGATAAGGTTGAGGACTCTTACGAGGGTAAGCACGTTGTTATTCTTTCGATGGATGCATTCCGTCACGACCTTCCGGATCTCTACGACACCCCCACGCTCGACTCTATCGCAAAGGTTGGTGTGTTTTCGGAGATTATGCCTTGCTTCCCCAGCAATACATTCCCCAACCACTACTCGATGACAACTGGTCTGCACCCCGACCACCACGGCATCGTGAACAATAGTTTCTACGACGAAACAATGCGTAAGAACTATTCTATCTCCGACGCCGAGGCTCGTGAGAATGCCGACTTCTACCACGGTGAGCCTATTTGGAACACCGTTGAGCGTCAGGGGCTTATTGCCCACGTTTACGGTTGGGTGGGTGTTGACGCCTATGTGAATGGTCGCAAACCTACCGTGGCTGTGTCCTACGATTCGCGCCGCACCCGCAAGCAGTTGGCCGATATGGTTCTCAAAGCCTTGTGCAACACCAAGGTGGAGGAGATTCCCAACCTTACGATGTGGTATTTCGATGAGCCCGATGCTATTGAGCACACTTACAGCCCCACCTCCGAGCAGACTCGCGAGGTTGTGGAGGAGATTGACGATGTGTTGGCATATTTCATGCGCGAGGTGCGCAAGTCGCCCGTGTTCGACAACATCAACTTCATTTTCACTGCCGACCACGGAATGGCCGAGCTCGACCCCAATAAGTATTACAATATCTACTCGCTCATTCCTGACCGCATTAGCTACTACTACAACTCCAACCCCGTAACGCTCAAACCTCGTAACCTCTCCGAAACCAAGGAGATATACAACATTCTCAAAGCCAAGGAGAGTGAGGGACACTATCAGGTGTGGTTGCGTGAGGAGATGCCCGAGAAGTATCACTATGGTAGCTATACCACACGTATTTATCCCATTGTTCTGTTGGCCGAAACGGGCTGGAAGGTGGTTTACAACAGCAACGCTACCGGTGGTAAACCCACCGCAAAGGCTTCTTCCCACGGTTTCGACCCCTATCACAAGGATATGCACATGGTCTTCTATGGTTGTGGTCCCGCCTTCAAGAGTGGCTACAAGCACGATAAGGTGTTCCAGAATCTCAACGACCACCTCATCATTTCACACATTCTGGGTATCAATCCCGCCGACAACAACGATTGTGTGTGGGAAGATGTGAAGGGCCTTTTTGCCGAGTAGGATAATCCGCCGACGCGCAAAATGACACCCTCGCCACGCATATCTCTGGTGATTGCCACCTATAATGGCGCTTCTCGCATCGAGGCCACCCTCCAATCGCTCCTCTCGCAGGAGTTGGAGAGTGGGCTATGGGAGGCTGTGGTGGTGAACAACAACTCGGCCGATGATACGGCAGGGGTTGTTGAGGCCTTCATTGTGGCCCATCCCGAGGTGCAAATTGTGCTGGCCGAGGAGAAAAATCAGGGCCTTTCGTATGCCCGCAATCGTGGTATAGAGGTATCCAGGGGCGAGATTATCGCCATTATTGACGACGACGAGATTGCTTCGCCGAGGCTCCTTGCCGACTATCTCCGCTTTTTCGACACACACCCAGGGGTGGTGGCTGCGGGTGGGCGAATTGTTCCCCTCTATGAGAGTGGTCGCCCCGAGTGGATGTGTGGCCTGACGGAGCGCCCCATTGCAGGTACGCTCGACCTCGGAGAGAGGGAGTGTGTATTCCCCGAAGGAAAGTATTTTGGTGGAGGTAATATGGCTATACGTCGCTCTGCCATAGAGCGTTATGGTGCTTTTGACCCCGCACTCGGTCGTCGAGGAACCTTGCTGTTGGGTGGCGAAGAGAAGGATTTGTATATGCGCCTGCATGCAGCCGGCGAGCAGATTTACTACCTCCCCACAGCTTCTATTCAGCATGTCATCCCCGACGCTAAACTCACGCGCGACTATTTTGAAAGGGTGTGTTTTCGTATTGGTCAAAGCGAACGAGTGCGCACCCAAAATGCAAGGTGTTATGGGCGCAGGTGGGTGGCCGAAGTGGTCAAATGGGTGGCAACCCTTGTGTTGGGCGTCCTCCACATTGTGAGCCTGCATCCGTCGAGGGCAAAATACCTTTGGATAATGCGCCGACAGATCTCCCGAGGACTTGCCGCACAGCTCCCGAAATAGTGGCGAAAAAGCAAAACTTTCAATATTTGTATAATAGTCTGTATTTTAGAATTATAGCTTTGGTTGTATTACCTTAAAAACAACCTTAAAAATAGAGATAAATGACAACTCAAAAACTCGAAGAAATTTTCCGTGCACCTCTTTCTCCCTCTACGGCTGATCTCATTGGAAGGTATGCCGATTTGGACGAAAATGGGTTTATTTTGAAATACCAAATCCTCAACGAAGAGATTGTTTCGGCGCTGAAAAAGGCTGCTGAGAGTCTTGCTGACGAGCTCCTCTATGGCGAGCAGTTGAGCGAGCACTGGGAGAGTGAAAGCCCTTGTGTTGCGTGTGAACTTGCCGAGGGATGTACGATGACTTGTCGCCGTAAGCATGCCTTCGATAAGGAGGTCTATGGTGGTTTGTTGTGCGGAACTCTTCCTTGTAGCTATTTGGCTTATGATCAGAATGATGGCGAGAAGAATAATGTATATTTTAAGGTAAAATTCGACGAGCAGGAGGGGTTGATTTTCTATCGCCCTGTGGATGCTGTTCCCGAGGGTATCCGATTTGTGGGCAACAAGGTTGTTGTGATTGATGGCAGGGGTGTTGAGTTGCGTCCATGGAGCATGTCGCTCTACCGCTTCTTTGTGCGTCACCCCGAGGGTCTTCCACTTTCGGCTCTTTATACCGACAATCGCCGTGAGTTTGTGAAGATTTACGAGTCGGTGGTACGCTCCGAGGTTAAGTGTGCCCGTCTGAAAGCCCTTTTGAAAAATGAGGATGGTATTCAGCGCACCTTGAACAATAAGCTTTCGGAGCTGAATGTTGAGTTGCGTGCACAAGGTGTAGCCCCCGAATTTATGGTAACATCCGAGGGTGCCCGTACCTACCACCAACCCTATCGTATTGAATATTTAGTCAGCGCACAGACTGAAAAATAAGGTTAAATTTAAGGTAAAATAAAAGAGTGGAATGCAGTGATTAGCACTGTGTTCCACTCTTTTGTTGTTGTTTGTATTTTTCTACCTTCGGCGACCGACCTTTTGGCCTTTGAAAGCACGCTTGGTATAGAGGTTTGCGGGTTCCTCGGGGGCACTTTCCAGGGGCCAGTAGGCCTCCTTGTTGTCGTAGGAACCAAGCAGGGTGAAGTCGAGCTGTTTGAGCCTCAGATCGGCACCCTTGACCTTGATGCGAACCTTGTCACCCAGTACAAACTTGCGTCCTGTGCGGCTGCCAATGGCGGCATACTCCTCCTCGTCGAAGTAGAAAAACTCCTGACCCAGATCTCGCAACGCAACCATACCCTCAATGTGGGTCTCTTCCAGCTCCACGAAGATACCCCAGTCGGTAACGCCACTGATTGAGCCCTCAAACTCCTCGCCGATGCGCTCGGTCATAAACTCCACCATTTTGTACTTAACCGACGCCCTTTCGGCCTCTGCAGCCCTCACCTCCATGTCGCTGGAGTGGTCGCAGAGCTCGTCCACGGTCTGTTTGTCCACCGAGTTGCCACCGTCGAGGTAGTGGGCCAGCAGGCGGTGTACCATCATATCCGGATAGCGGCGAATGGGCGATGTGAAGTGGGAGTAGAAGGGGAATGCAAGGCCGTAGTGGCCGAGGTTTTCGGTGCTGTAATATGCCTTCTGCATGGTGCGAACAGCCAAAATAGACACCACATTCTCCTCGCTTCGGCCCTTGATTTTACCCATCAGGTCGTTGAGTTGTTGAGCCACGGCTTTGCCACGGCGTGCGTCGAAGTAGTAGCCGAATTTGAGGATGAAGTTGGCAAACCTGTCGAGCTTGTCGGGATCGGGTTTCTCGTGTACACGATAGACAAAGGTTTTGGCCTCGCCCTTTTTGTTCTTTTTCTCGCCCACAAAAGAGGCCACGGTGCGGTTGGCCAGCAACATAAACTCCTCGATTAGTTGATTAGCCTCCTTCTGCACCTTAAAGTAAACACCCAGGGGCTTGCCATTCTCGTCGAGGCGGAATTTGGCTTCCTCGCGGTCGAAAGCGATGGAGCCGTCGGCAAACCTTGCTTTGCGGAGTGTGCGTGCTAATGTGTTGAGTTGCAATATCTCAGCCTTGAAATCACCCTCGGCGCCCTCGATGATTGCCTGTGCCTCCTCGTAGGTAAATCGGCGGTTGGAGCAGATTACCGTGCGGCCAATCCAGTGGCGCACAATGCGGGCCTCGGAGTCCATTTCGAAGACCACCGAGAAGCAAAGTTTCTCCTCGTTGGGTCGCAGCGAGCAGAGTCCGTTGGAGAGCCTCTCGGGTAGCATTGGGATGGTGCGGTCCACAAGGTAGACGCTCGTGGCCCTCTCCCTTGCCTCCTGCTCCACAATCGACCCCTCGGTCACGTAGTGGGTAACGTCGGCGATGTGTACACCCACCTCGAAGTTGCCATTGTCGAGCGTGCGGAATGAGAGTGCATCGTCGAAGTCCTTGGCGTCGGCGGGGTCGATGGTAAATGTGGTAATGTTGCGCATATCGCGCCTGCGCTCATACTCAGCTGCGGTAATCTTGTCGCTGATGAGGTTGGCGGCCTCGTTTACCTCCTCGGGGAATTTGTAGGGGAGGTTAAACTCGGCGAGAATGGCGTGCATTTCGGCGTTGTTGTCGCCCTCCTGACCGAGTATGTCAACGATTCTACCCGTGGGGCACTTGCTCTCGGCATCCCAGTGGTCAATACGAACCACCACACGGTCGCCGTCGCTGAGCTTGTCGACGCCCTTGTCGATGAAAATATCGACGGGCATATTCTTGGATGTGATGCGCACAAAGGCGTGCGAGCGGGTTTTTTCGATTGTACCCACAAACGTGCGGTCGGCCCTCTGCACAACTTCCACGATTTGACCTTCGGGGTCGCCCGAGGAGCGTCGGCGGGTGATGGCAACCTTCACAATGTCGCCGTCCAGTGCGCGTGCGGTGTTGCGCTTGTCGATGTAAATGTCTTTGTCGAGCCCCTCTACGATGACATAGGCACTACCCGAAGAGAGCATCTGTACGGTTCCCACAACGCTTGGGAGTGCGCGGGCTGCAAGGCGGAAGGTGGAGGCACTTGTGGGCTCCACAACACCCTGCTCGACCATTTGATAAACGATTTCTTTTGTTCTGTAACGACCTTCTCGGTCGGCTCCGCCACTCTGTGCCGCAAGAGTTTTGAGTGCGAATTTGCGGCTGGGGAAGGAGCGGAAGAGTTGCATGATTATGGCTGCACGGTCCTTGTGTGCGGCCTTGGTGGCACCCTTTGCGCCACGCTTCTTGTCTTTCTTTGACATCTTTTCCTTCATTATAATCCGCCGCAAAGGTAGGAATTTCTGTGCCAGCAGAGTACCCCTGGGTGTTAATTTAACGATTTAGTAAATATAGGTCATCTGCTCGCGGATGCACGAAATGAGCTCGGGGCTGAAGTCTTTGACGGCCTGGAACGCAGGTACAATCTGGTCCTTGGAGGCGTCATACCTATCGAGCCACTCCGTTAGGCGGAAGGGGAATTCCATGATGTAGTTCGAGCATTGCGACACATTGAGGTAGGCCTCGGGGAGCATTGCAAAGCCGTCGTATTTGATTCGGTATTCGTGCTTGCAAGTGGCGCTTAACGATGCAAGGCGGCGGAAAATGCCCTGCTTGCCATAGAGTCGGTGCTGTTGTGCAACGGCCTCTTCGTCGAAGGTGAGCTCGATAGTGCACTTCTTGCCACACGACATCTGTGGAATTTTTACGATGGGGGCCAGGGTGTTACCGTCGTAGGTCCACTCGTCGTCGCCTGCAAGGCGGTTGTAGTTGTAGACTTTGCCATTGACTTTCACCGACTTGGGTGGGAAGTGGGCGGGTAGGCGCACCTCGTAGCTGCGTTTGTTCAACGCGCCCTCGTAGCTACCTTTGCGGGGCTCGATAACAACGCGAATCACACTGCCCTTGACCTGCTTGGTGATCTTTGTGGTGGCATACTCCTCTGCATAGTTTGCCGCCAGACCGTTGTCTTCATAAAGCACAGTTTCGCCATCGCCACCAGGGATTACGGCGAGCACCAGCTTGTCGCAACTCTCCTGCAAGTTGTCCACGTTGGAGGGGTTCATTGGGATAATCGAGCCGGCTTTTGCAAAATATGGGTTCTCCTCGATGGTGTAGCGGAGTGTGAACTTTTGGTTGCCACTGTACATGGCACCCGTTGAGCAGTCGAACCACTCACCCTCGGGAAACCACATCTCCCTTTCGGCAAGACCTGTAACGGGGTCGGCGGGTTTGCACACGGCGGTGGCCAGGATGTCATCGCCGAACATAAACTGCTCTTTCATGTCGTAGGCCTCGTCAACCTCGGGCCAATAGTAGTACATTGGGCGGCACATCGAAACACCGGTGTCGTAGGTCTGGCGCGCAGCGGTGTAGATGTAGGGGGCAAGGTCGTAGCGTAGGCGAATGGCGTCGCGCATGATGAACATGTGGTCGGGGAACATCCATACCCGGCGCTCAATCTTGGAGTCGCGGGTGGAGTGAGTCTTGTAGATGGGGGTGAACACGCCATACTGCAACCAGCGGGTGTAGAGCTCTGGGTCGGTCTTTTCTACTCCCTTCGGGAACATATGGCCACCCACATCGTGGCCCCAGTAGCCATAACCCACATTCGACGCTGTGGCGGTAAACCAGGGGAGGAAGCTGAGCGACTCCCATGAGGTGTAGATGTCGCCCGAGAAGCCCACCTGGTAGCGGTGCGAGCCAAGGCCACCCCAGCGGTGGTAGATTACGGGACGCTCCTTGGGGTTACGCTCGGTGGCGTGGTGGTTGAATGTGTGGTTGAGCCAGAAGGTGTTGCTCAAGTCCTTGACATACTTGCTGGTGCGCCATTGTTGCCAGTCGAGCCACCAGAAGTCAACGCCCTCCCCCTCCATGGGGCCGAGGACGGTGTTGAAGTAGGCGTCGGCCCATTTCTCTTCCGACATACGGAAGGGTACGCCCTCGCCCGGCTGATCCCAGCCATAAGCCTTGGCAAAGCGCTCATAGGGCTCCTCAAAGGGTTCAATACCCGAGGCGGGGTGGAGGTTAAGGGCTGTTTTGAGATTTTCGGAGTGAGCCCACGAGAGGAAATTTTTGGGCGAGGGGAAGAGTTGTTTGTTCCAGGTGTAGCCCGTCCAGCCGATACGCTCGCCATACTTGTCGCGAGGCGATTTTTTGCTACTTAGCGACCAGGTTTCGTGCCAATCCATGTCCACAATTAGCACATCGATGGGCACGTCAAAACGCTTGATTTGGTCAATCAGGTCGCGGAATTCGCTGTCGGAGTAGACCCAGTAGCGACTCCACCAGTAGCCAAACATATATTTGGGCGGCAGGGGAATGTCGCCCGCCACCTTGGTGTAATCTTTGAGGGCCTTTGTGTAGTCGTGGCCGTAGGCAAAGAGGTAGAGATCTTGGCGCTCGCCCTCGGGACGGCACTCCACCCACTTGTTCCAATGCGACTCGGTGTCAATAAAGAGGTGGTTTGCAGAGTCGTCCACCACACTCCAACCTGCGCGCGAGAGAATACCTTTTTCCATGGGCTCCTTACCAAGGGTCCAACCGTTGCATCGGTCGAGGGTGCGCGTGGTGCCCATAAGGTTCGCGCTGTCGTCATCACCATATTTCCACACAACCGCCTCGCCATTGAGCATAAACTCCGCTTTGAGGTTTTCGGCCGAAAACTTTGTGCCTTTGGCGTAGTTGAGGGTTACATCCTCTGTCTTGATCGTAAGCTCCGTGTCGCTCTGCTCGACGGTGAATGCGGGGACGGGAAGGTTGCGATTGACAAAAGTGAGGGTTGCGTTGTCCTCAAAAATCCCATCCTCGGACCACTCCATACGGATAAGCTGCGAAGTGAGCACAGTGAAGCGTGCATTTCCGGCAATCACCACGGCCTTCTCATTGGCCTTGGGGTTTTCTGTTTGGGTGGCGTAGGCACAATTGATGATTGACACCAAAGCCAAAAGGCTCAAAAACGACTTGTGCAGTTTCATGGTTTTAGGATTTTGTTCAAGCGTTGTGTGTTTTTTGGGGGTTTCCGCCTGGCGGAAAGGTTTTCTGCTACGAAGATAGTCATAATTTTTCGAACACAACACACTTTGTTTACATTATGACCCGATGGTTGGGAGGGGTGGGATGTGTCGTTTTGGTGCAACCTTGGGGATTGGGGGTGTTGTTTTTTGTGGTTTTGGGGTAAATATGACAATAAAAAGCATTTTTTTTGGCAAATGGTTTTGTTTTTTGAAAATAGTCTTTATCTTTGCAACCCGAAAACGGTGGATAAATCCCCAGTAACCGCTTTCGAATAGTTCGGGGTGTAGCTCAGCCCGGTTAGAGTACACGTCTGGGGGGCGTGGTGTCGCTAGTTCGAATCTAGTCACCCCGACAAAGAAAAGGCATTGATAATCAAATGATTGTCGATGCTTTTTTCTTTTTGTGCAATTCCGCAATACGCGCGGTTGACGCCACAGTTGACGCGAAAATATCAACCAAGAAGTCAACCAAAATTATGAAAACATCGGTTTCTGTTGTCTGCTGCAAGTGGAAAATACTCGCAAACGGAGAGTCGCCACTGATGCTACGAGTAGCCAAAGATGGTAGGCGCACAATGAAAAGTCTGGGAATCTCTGTCAATCCCACTCATTGGGACTTTGATAGGAACGAGCCCAAATCAAATTGTCCGAACAAGGAGCTAATCAACAAGATCATCTTAAAGACACGGTTAGAGTTTCAAGAACGGTTGTTGGAGAAGAAAGCCAGCAAAGAGGAGTTTACAGCATCTTCACTTGTCAATGAGGAAAAGGAATCCATCAAGGCTCAAACGGTAGAAGAATTCTATCTAAATCTTGTTGCAGAATTGAAAAACAAGGGGCAAATAGGTACGAGCTACGCCTATTTGAGTTCTTACCGTATGCTCAGGAATTTCAATCGAGGCAAGAGGCTCAACTTTACATTTAGCCACATCACCGTAAATTATTGCAAGAGGTTTGAGGAATGGTTGCGGGCAAAAGGAGATAAAGACACAACCATTAGTTATCAACTACGAACTTTGAGGGCGACATTTAATCGAGCAATCGACGCAAGGGTGGTAAGCAGGGACAAAAGTCCGTTTGCGGAATACAAGTTGAGCCACCTCAACACAAAGACGATGAAGCGTGTTCTATCCAAGAGCGATATTTTAAGGATAATCCAGTCCGATTGTTCCGACAGCAAACCCATTAGGCAGTTGGCGCAAGATTTATTCGTGTTTTCCTATCTATGTGGAGGTGTCTCGTTTGTGGATACTGCCAACCTCACTCCGAGAAATATCGTCGACAATCGATTGGTGTACCAGAGGCAGAAAACTCACGGAGGAATCAATTTGCCACTCTCTATTGATGCCCAAAAACTCATCACCAAATATGCAGTCTATCAGCGAGGGGCAGAGTATTTGTTTCCGATCCTTCATTACAAAAGGCACATCACCCCGATGCAAAAGACAAATCGTGTACGCAAGGTTTGTCATCAAGTCAACCAAGAACTCCGTGCACTCGGGAAAGAACTCGGCATATCTGCGGATGTGACGACCTATGTGGCTTGCCACTCTTTTGCTACGGTCTTGAAAAAATCGGGCGTGAATATCGGCATCATATCACAAGCATTAGGTCACTCCGACCTCAAAACCACCCAAATCTATCTCGATAGTTTCGAGAACTCCCAAATTGACGACGCAATGAAAAATTTATTATAATTTTTTTCATTTTTCACAATTGCGCATACTGCGCTAGTATTCAAATACATACACAAGGGGTGCCACGATTATTTGCCTCAATATCCTGCTTTTTTGAAAATTTTTTCACTTTTCCCCGAATACTTTCCCAAATCTCTAATATACCTCTAATAGACACGATGTGATAAATGTGTTGTTAGGTTGTTTGAAATATGGGTATGGTATGTAGTTGTAGTATTGTTATGGTGAATAATAATTCGATTATACTCATATATATTCGAACGACTCTTACATATAATATAAAACCAATAATTATTAATTTCTTTAAAACCTTTGCGGGGGTATAGGTTAAACTGCCGTTCTTATTCAATTATATTTTTACAATAAAATTTCTCATAATTTGCATTATGTGATTTGCATAATTCAAAACAAATAATTATATTTGCACAAACAAACAAGTGTATTATGGCAAGAATTAGTAATCCTTTTATTGTTACGGGTAAAATTGAGCCCGAGTATTTTTGTGATAGGGTCAATGAGTCTGCGCGACTCATCAAATCTATTACGAATGGCAACAACCTCGTTATCATTTCGCCTCGCCGTATGGGCAAGACGGGATTGATTCAGTTTTGCTATGACAAACCAGAGATTGCTAATGAGTATTATACTTTTTTTATTGACATTCTCCACACATCAAGTCTGAGGGAGTTTACACACTTGCTGGGTCGTGCAATCTACGACACCCTCCTGCCTCGTAGCCGTAAAATGGCAACATTATTTATTCAGACAATCAAGTCAATCAGTGGCAAGTTTGGTTTTGATCCAATAACTAACATGCCCACATTCAATGTCGAATTGGGAGATATAGATCAGCCAGAATATACCCTTGATGAGATTTTCCAATACTTAGCAAATGCCGACAAGCCTTGTATTGTTGCAATTGACGAGTTTCAGCAAATTGCAAAGTATCCCGAAAAGAACATTGAGGCATTGCTTCGCACTCACATCCAAAAACTACGCAACAGCAATTTCATATTTGCTGGAAGTGAGCGCCATATGATGCAGGAAATGTTTACCTCCGCAGCTCGCCCCTTCTATAATAGTGCAGATATTTTGGAGCTCAAAGCAATCGCCCCTGAAATCTATATCCCATTTGTTATGGAACACTTTGAAAAGCGTGGTAAATCCATTTCTGCCGAGAATGTAGAATGGGTATACAAACTCTTCAAAGGACACACATACTATATTCAACGCACCTTTAATGAGGCTTTTGCAGACACCGACAAGGGAGAAGAGTG
>JAFYRC010000145.1 GCA_017547065.1 Tidjanibacter sp. | reverse complement strand
TGAAAATTGAAAATTAAGGAGCGCCGTTGGCGCAGACTTTTATTTTCCTTTCAACTCTTTCTGCTCTTTCTGCTCTTTCTGCCCTTAAAATTTATAGATACCCATAATCTCCCTCACGGCATCGACGGTCTGCTGGGCACTGCGACGAGCCTTCTCGGCACCCATAGCCGTAACCTCGTGGAGGTACTTATCGTTGGCGCGAATCTCCTCAATACGCTCGCGGATGGGAGCCACGGTGGCGATGATATCCTCGGCCAACTGCTTTTTCAGGTCGCCATAGCGAATCTCGCACGAGGCGTATTTCTCCTTGAAGTACTCAATGGTGTCGGGGGTAGACACAGCCTCCATGATGGTGAAGATGTTTTTGATGGGCTCCGAGATGGGCGAATTGGGCTCGGTGGGACCACTATCGGTCACGGCCTTCATCACCTTCTTGCGGATCACATTGTCGGGGTCGGAGAGGTAGATACCGTTACCCTCGCTCTTACCCATCTTGCCCGAGCCATCCAAACCGGGGATTTTCACAAGGTCCTTGCCAAAGTTGAAGGGGGCAACCTCCTCATTGAAAAAATCGGTCTTGTAGAGCTGGTTGAAGCGGTGTGCGAGCTTGCGGGTCATCTCCAAGTGCTGCTCCTGATCCTTACCCACGGGTACATAGTCTGCCCTGTGGAGGAGGATGTCGGCAGCCATCAGCACGGGATAGTTGAGCAGGCCGATGTTGACGTTGTTGGGGTTTTTCCTCACTTTGTCCTTGAAGGAGGCGGTACGCTCCAGCTCGCCAACGTAGGCGTGCATGCCGAGCAGCAACGACAACTCTGCCACCTGGGGCACGTCGCTCTGCACATAGATGGTTGCCTTCTCGGGGTCGATACCTGCGGCGAGGTACTCCGAGAGGATATTCTTCACGTTGCCGTGGAGGATCGAGGGATCGGGGTGTGTGGTGAGGGAGTGGTAGTCGGCGATGAAGAAGAAGCACTCGGCCTCGTCTTGCAGTTTCACAAAGTTACGCAGGGCACCGAAGTAGTTACCCAAGTGGAGCTGACCTGTGGAGCGAATACCACTTAAAACTCTTTTTCTCATATACTAAACTTGTCGGATTATTGTTCTATATCTGTTACAAAGAACAAAAATACACACATTTTGTCAATGTACCCAATATTTTGGTTACTTTTGTAGCACAATTTGAGAACTTTAACAACCACACAATGAAATTATACTGGCGATTGTTGGGCTTTGCAAAGCCTATCGGGAAATATGCGGTGCCATATTTCTTCTATACGCTCTTCTATGCCCTCTTCAACACGTTCAACTTTGTGATGATCATCCCCCTGTTGCGCACCCTCTTCGGTACGGGCGACGCGGTGGAGCACATCACCTCGGCCCCTACCTTTGAGCTGAGCGTGGACTACCTCACGGACCTGCTTAACTACTGGCTCTTTACGCTCTATGGCGAGAGCTACAATGCCGTGAACATCCTCATCATTCTGGCCATCTTTGTGACCACCTCGGCCTTCCTGAGCAACCTGTTCCGCTACCTGGGTCAGCGCACCATCGAGAATATGCGCATCAACACCCTGCGTAACATGCGTAACCTTGTCTACGGCAACGTGATGGGCCTCAACCTCGGCTACTTCACCGCCAACCGCAAGGGCGACATCATGTCGCGCATCACAAACGACATTCAGACCGTGCGTTTCTGCATCGTCAACACCCTTCAAGTGGTCTTCCGCGAGCCCTTCCTCATCATCGGCTACATTGTGGCAATGGTGGCCATTTCGTGGGAGCTCACCCTCTTTGCGATCATCTACCTTCCCCTCGTGGCACTCGTTATTGGTGGCATTGTCAAGAAGTTGCGCAACCCCGCATTGAAGGCACAGCAGCACTTCGGCGAGCTCACCTCCGTACTCGACGAGTCGCTCTCGGGCGCCAAGGTCATCAAGGCCTACACCGCCGAGGGTTTCTTCCGCAACAAGTTCCAGACCATCAACCACCGCTACTCCGAGATTGCCCGCAAGATGATGAATCGTCAGCAGTTGGCCTCGCCCATGAGCGAGTTCCTCGGCATTGCCGCAGCGGCAGGTCTGCTGGTGTTTGGTGGTGCGCTGGTATTGAGTGGCAACAGCGGCCTGGATGGTAGCGGCTTCATCGCCTACGTTGCAATCTTCACCCAGATTACCCGCCCCATGAGGGCCTTCACGGACGCCTTCGCCAACATCAACCAGGGTATTGCTGCGGGTGGTCGTGTGTTGGAGTTGCTCGACACCGACACCAACATCTCCTCGCCTGCCGATGGTGGACTCACC
>JAFYRC010000144.1 GCA_017547065.1 Tidjanibacter sp. | reverse complement strand
GGAGTAGGTGCGGGCGAGGGGTTGGGTGTGCAAGCGGTAAACACAAGGCCCATTGCAAGCACCACTGCTGTTACGGTTGCGTAAAATTTCATTCTCATTGTTCTATTGTAGTTTTTTAGTTTCTCGTCTTACTTAATCTCAACGTCGGCGTTCTTAATCACCACGCCCAGCGAGCTAGCATTGCTCTTGGTGAGCTTCTCACCCGCAACGGTGATGTTCTCCAAAGTGACGTTTTTCAACCTATGTACGTCCACATCGTAGCCCTCAAAGTGGAAGCCGTAAGTGGGTTTCACGAGGAAGTTGACATTCTTCACGCTCACGCCATCAATCTGACCGGGAGTCCACTCCACGCCCGTACCAATATCGTAGCTCGATTTGATAATCCTCATGTAGATACCATACTCCCTGGGATCCTCAACCCACACGCCATCGTAGGAGATGTTGGTAACCTTACCGCCGGCACCATTATGCAAACCGATAGAGCCACGCCTCAAAGAGGGGGTACGGCCCGCAGTACGGATAGCGTAGACATTGCGGAACCTCACGTCATTCACGTTCTGATTGAGTTCATAGCCAACCTCAAAAGAGTTGCCACCGCCCACGTTCCAAGCGATGCAGTCCTCAAACTCGAGGTTGTCCACCTCGCCACCAACGAGCCACTTCTGGCTCTTGATGCAGAAGGCATCGTCGTGGCAGTAGCTGAAGCCATATTTCACCACAGCATTCTTACAGCCCAGCAGGTCGCAGGCGTCGTTCTCCACACCGTGTTCCTTGTCCGAAGCCTCGGCCACAACCTTGTAGTTGGTCATCTTCACGCCGTCACACTCCCAGAGGTATGTGGTCCAGTTGTTTTTGTTGAGCACCGTGATATTCTCGATGGTGAGGTTCTTCAAGCGGCCAGCCTTCAAAGCCTGGGTGGAAGCCTCGCGACTATCCAAAATACCGCAGCCGGCAATCGTCACATTATCCTTACCCTCGAATATGATACCGCCTTTGATGATAGCACCACCCTCAACGTAGACCGTTTGGCCAGCCTTGGGAACGATGGTGTAGACGTCGGTAATGGTGCCCGCCTTGTAATAGAGCACATTCTCGTCCTCGGGGTTGGGTTTATTCTCCTCCAAGGGGTTGGCAAACACAAACAATGGATTGGTTTCGTTGCCATTGATCTCCACCACTACCCTATCGTAGGGTTTGAGCCACAAGGTAACCTTACTGCCATCGTGCTCGTAGTTGTAGTTCTTCGAAATGGGCCTCACAACCACATTCTCGATTGCCTCGCGGAGAGGGTAAATCTCCACCTTCACATCGCCATCGCAACCAAACACGCTCACGTGGGCCTCAATGGTGGGCAAAGTCGTCACGGTCTTACCGTTGACATCAACCACGTAGTAGGTCGAAGGAACCACCGACGAGGCATACTGGTAATAATCCACCTTTGTGTCCATCCACTCCTCGTGCTCGTCTGTTTGATTACCACCACCCGTATTTCCGGTACCGGGAGCTTCGCACGCACCCAACCACGACAGCGAAAGTGCCATCATCAAGGTCATCATCATATTCCAACTACGTTTCATTGTTTGTCTATTCTTTGTCAAAGCCACCCCGAAGTGAATTTCTTCGCCTCGGGGCGGTTGTTTTTGTTTTCCTATTTGTTGCGTGCAAGTGCGCTGCTCTCGAGAGCCTTCACAGTACCTTTACCTTTGGTAACGGCAACCCTAATCTCACTTGCAGTTGCTGCCTCAAAGCGGCAGGTCTGGCTCTTACCCTTCTCGGCAACACCACCAAACACGGGGAGGAACTGACCACCACCGATGGTGGTCAAAATCTCAAACTCACAAGCCTCGGCGTCGTCGCCCCAGGTGATGGTGAGGTAGTCAACCTTCACGTCCTTCTTCACGGGGAAGGTTACATCCACACCCCTCGACAGAGTTGCGGGCAGAGTGGAGCGTACCACCGACACGTCATCTGCGTAGGCGCCAACCTCCTTATAAGCGCCCTTCTCGTCCAACACGAGGAGTTTCTCTTGCAGACGGATATCAACCGACGAAGCGCCAATCATAATATCGAAGTAACCAGGCTCAACAACCCTCTCCATATTCTCGTTCAACAGCGAGAGCAGGTCGCCACGCAGGGTCATCTTCACCCTCTTGGTCTGTCCGGGCTCAAGGTGTACCCTCTCGAAGCCACGCAGCTGTTTCTCATACACAGTAACCGAGCTAACGCAGTCGCTAACATAGAGCTGAACAACCTCGTCACCAGCCCTATCGCCGGTGTTCTTCACGTCAAACTCAACCTCGATGTTCTCATAAGGCATAGCCTTGGTTTTGCTCAACGAGAGGTTGGAGTACTCGAAGGTGGTGTAGCTCAAACCATAACCAAAGTTGTAGAGCGCGCCATTAACCCTCGACTGGTCGCCTGTGGGGCCAAAGGTAACGGGGCCATCCACCTGCGATGCGGGCTTGAAGGGGAAGTTGAAGGGAATCTGACCAACGGTCTTGGGGAAGGTAACGGTGAGTTTACCACCGGGGTTGTAGTCGCCAAAGATAACCTCAGCGATAGCCTGACCACCGTGAGCACCGGGATACCAAGCCTCCAAGATTGCATCGGCATTCTGCTCGGCCCAGTTAACCGACAGAGGACGGCCGTTGATAAGCACAACGATCATGGGTTTGCCAGCCTTTTTGAGTGCCTTCAAGAGAGCGTTCTGATGGCCTGCAAGTTCAAGGCTTGTACGGCTCTTGTTCTCACCACAGGTACGGTTGCTACCACCCATCACAGCCACAACAACATCGCTCTGGGCAGCCAAAGCCACAGCCTCGTCAATCATAGCCTGCTCCTCGGCATTGGGATCCTCGGGCAGAATCTCCGAGATGGGCCAGCGGCTGTCAACCAAGTCGCAACCCTTTGCATACACAACCTCTGCATCGGGAGCAGCGGCGGTGATACCCTCAACCACATTGGTCACCTCATTAGCCTGGGGGCCATAGTGGAGCAGAGCAAACTTCTCTGCGGTAGCGTTGGGACCAACAACGGCAATCTTCTTCACCTTGCTACGGTCGAGAGGCAGGGTGTTGTTTGCATTTTTCAGAAGCACCATAGCCTCCCTCGAAGCCTGCAATGCATAGACGTTGTTAGCCTCGCAGTCGATCTCCTCATCGGCTGCCTTATAGTCACGCTGGTAGGGATCGTCAAACAGACCCACCAAGAATTTCACTTTCAAGACATCTCTTACCCTCTCGTCGATCATCTCCATGGGGATTGTACCCTCCTGAACGAGCTCACGCAAGGGAAGAACATAGCTGTCGGGGCTACGGAAAGTACACCTCACGTTCAAGCCTGCCTCAACGCTCAAACGTACACTCTCCTTCATGTTGGCAGCAACGTGGTGTTTGGAGTGGAGATACTCCACAGCATCCGAGTCCGACACAACATAGCCGTCAAAGCCCATATCTTTCCTCAAAATGTCGGTGAGCCAGTGGCGGCTACCCTGTACGGGCACGCCGTCGTAGTCGTTGTAGGAGCTCATCACACCCTTCATACCCGAACGGCGGATAACCTCCCTCCAAGGGTAGAGGTGAACGTTCTCAACCTCCCTGGGACCCATCTGGGGGTCAACCCTCGACATACCCTCACGAGCACCTTTGTTGTTGGAGTAGGCAGCGAAGTGCTTACCGGTTGCGGCCACCTGCCAGTTGGTTTGGAGGCCCTCAACCATTGCAACACCAAGCTCTGCTACCAGGTAGGGATCCTCGCCATAAACCTCCTCATAGCGACCCCAACGCTGGTCACGACCCACGTCGAGAATGGGAGCATAGACGTTGGTGTAGCCCAAGAGCCTACCCTCGCGGCCGGTGATGTAACCCATCTTGCGGATAAGCTCGGGGTTCCAGGTGTGGCCCATACCAATCTGGCTGGGGAAGTTGGTGGCCCTGTAAGCCTCCACACCACGGATACCCTCGTCGGTAAAGTCTACGGGAATACCGAGCCTTGTCTCCTCAACGAAGAACTGCTGCACTTTGTTGATAGCCCAAGCGTGGCGCGATGCGGGCCAAACGTTCTCGTTGTCCGACACGGGAAGGTTCCAGTGACGGAAACCGTTGAGGTGCTCATCGATAGCACCCACGCCATCCTTCCAGAGTTTGTTTTTCCACTCGGGATTGGGAAGATCGTCGGGCAACACGCGCTTGTAGCCGTAGAGGGTTACCATCTGACAGGTCTTCTCATCCAAGGTCATCTGGCTCAACAGATCCTCTACACGAGCATCGATATCGGCGTTGGGATCCTCATAGACATCCATACGTCCGTTCTTGTTGAAGTCGATGTAGTCTTTCTTGTACATCTTGTTCTTGCCGAGGGTGAATTTCTCCACCTTCTGACCGGCTTTGGGGGTTTGGGGCCTTGCGGGCGCAGCTCCCATTGCTGCAAGAGCAATCATCAATACTCCGAGAGTAAGTGCTAATTTCTTCATTGTTAATGGTTTTTATTTTTGTTTATCTTTCTATTTTTCAGTTTCTACCGTGGCAGCCTTCTGGGCCTCCACAATTTCCAGGTACTTTACAGCATACCTTCCGCCGAAGAGGATCTGGCCCTTGCGGTCGAAGTGGATACCATCGGGACCTACCGTCACGCCCTCGGCCGATACCCAGTAGCAACCCTCGATGTGGTCACCCACGGTCTGAATCATCGGGTTGAAGTACTCGGCGTTTTTGTGTCCGTGGTAGAGCTCGCCTGCGATAAAGGGCACCTCTGCGCCCACTCCAAGTTCCTCACGGAGGTCGTCCACAAACTCTTTCAAGTCGTCGAGGTACCTTGCCGAGGCGTTCTCGTTGGAGTCGCCACCACCCTGGTGCCAAAGGATACCTTTCAACTCGCCATACTCCATTGCCTGCTTACACCTTCTTACAGCCTCGTCGAAGAGGTTTCCAACACTTATGCCCCACAACCAAGGGTCGTCGTTGCCATCCTGGCTGAATACAATGGGGCTTGCATCCTTCTGCCACTGGTGGATGGAGGTACCGCCACGAGCGTTGCCCACAATCAGGATTGGGTTTTCACTCTTCGGAGCCACATCTTTGGCAAACTGAAATGCGGGGTTTACCTGCTGCAACTCCATTTTCTTGCGCACCGACGAGAAGAAGTTGAGCGGAGCGGCTGCGGGAATAATCTCGCCATTATTGTCGAGTTGGTAGGCATTGGCGATGGGCTCTTTGTCCTCCTCAAGCATCACTCCTCCGAAGCCCGACATATTGCTCTGACCAATACATAGGAAGATATCGTAGGTCACGTTAGTATCCTCGCCGCCATTGCCCTCGCTACCACTATTGCACGAAGTCAAGGCCACCAACGCCATCAACAAACTCGCTATGATTGTCAACTTTTTCATCTTATCTGCCACTGTTTTTTCTCGTCAAGTAATTTTGTTTCTATTTCACTCCGAGCACCTCGAAGAGTTTTGCTGCATACCTCTCGCCGAGCAGTTTCTGACCAGCGCGGTCGAAGTGTACGTTGTCGCTATTGGCGGTGCAACCCTCGGCCGACACCCAGTAGCCACCCTCAACGTAGTCGGCAATCTGCTGGATTACGGGGTTGAAGTACTGTGCGTTCTGGTAGCCGTGGAAAATCTCGCCGGCAATGAAAGGAACCTCGGTGCCAACGCCCAACTCTGCCCTCAAATCGCGAACAAAGTTTTTCAGGGCGGGAAGGTAGCTACCAACGGTGTTCTGCTGGGAGTTACCGCAGCCCTGATGCCAAATAATAGCCTTCAACTCGCCATACTTCATTGCCTCCTTGCAGCGACGAACGGCCTCGTTGAAGTGGTTGGGAATGGGCTGACCCCACAACCATTTGTCGTCGCCCTCCTTCTCGGAGTATGTCCTCTCGGCAGCACCTTTGAGCCACATTCCAAGGGTGGTAGCACCACGAGCATTACAAACAATCAACACGGGGTTCTCACTCTTGGCAGCCACCTCTTTGGCGAAGGACCAAGCGGGGTTGAGGCCCTGCATGGTGATACCCTTGCGGATGGTCGAGTAGCGGTTCATGGGAGCACAAGCTGGCTCGGGCTCATCCTGAGCATTGAGCAACCAAGCGCCCTCAATGGGAGCCTCGTCGCCATCAATCATCGCACCCCTACCAGCCATATTGCTCTGGCCGATGAGGAGATACACATCGCAATTCTCCAACTTAGCATCATTCTCGCCGCCATTGTTCTCGCCCGCACCCGAAGGAGTACGCGCAGGCGCACACGAAACAGAACAGATAAAGGCGGCAATAATTGCCACCAGCAAGTGTTTCCTATTCATAGTTTTTTACCAAATTTGTGTTATTTCTATCTTGACGTAGCAGTGCGGAAAGAGCTCTCGCTCCTCCGCACCACACATCCTAAATCTCTACTCTTCCTTCTCTACATCGAGCAGCTCCATCACCTTGGCGGCATAGCGCCCACCAATGAGAATGTTGCCTGCACGGTCGAAGTGAATGCCGTCGCCACAGATGGTCACACCCTCGGCCGACACCCAGTGGCCATTCTCAACCACAGTTCCAATAGTCTGAATCATAGGGTTAAACCTTGGTGCTCCGGAACTCTTATACTGAAGCTCGCCTGCAATAAAGGGCACCTCGGCACCCACACCCAAGTCGGTCCTCAAATCGGTCACAAACTTATTCAGCAAGGGAAGATAGGCATTCACAGCCGTATCACTCTGCGAATCGCCGCAACCCTGGTGCCAGCAAACAGCCTTCAAAGTACCATACTCCATTGCCTGCTTACACCTGCGCACTGCCTCGTCATACAGACCCGCCTTCTGGCCCCACATCCAAGGATCATCACCACCATCCTGACTAAATGTGATGGGGTTTGCACCCTTCTGCCACTGGCTGATGGTCGTCGCACCACGTGCATTGCACACGATGAGCACAGGCCTTTTGCTCTTCACGCTCATCTCCTTCGAGAACTGGAATGCGGGATTGATCTTCTGCACTTCCATCCTCTTGCGCACCGACGAAAACCAGTTCATTGGAGCGGCCGCAGGACGGAGCTCTCCGTTGTTGTCAAGCAGATATACATTGGGGATTGGATCCTCGTCACCGGGAAGCATCTCGCCACCAAAGCCGGACATATTGCTCTGACCCAAGAAAAGATAGACGTCATACGAGCCGGGCTCGGGGAACGCAGGAGTTTCGGGGGTTTCGGGGTCAGGATTAACGGGGTCGCCCGTGCCATTACAACCCGCCAAAACAAGCAGGCAAAATGCCATTACAAGGGGCGAAAAAATAGTCTTTTTTACGAAGTTTTTCATAGTAATTTTCAATTCTGTTGCATCTCATTTTGTGGACGCACACACAAAGATATATCATCGTTTTTGAATATGCAAGAAAAATACACCACTTATTATAAACACACATTTTACACAACACACTAAACCATTGAATAGCAACACCAAAACCACATTTTCACCCACTTAAAATTTTTACCACTTATGCAAAATACACACAAAAACACACACCAAAAATCACACAAAAATAGCTCAAATCGAACAATTAGGTCCGCACATTAATTGTATTGACAATTTTGTATTTTCGGAAATAAAATTTACCTTTGTGCAAAATACACACCATGACAAAAAACCACCAAAAAATCAGAATTAAGGACATCGCCGAGATGGCCGGTGTGTCGGCCGGAACAGTCGACCGAGTGCTACACGGACGAGGCAAAGTTTCGCCCGCCGCACTCAAGGCTGTGGAGCAGGTTCTCGACAAGGTGAACTACAATCCCAACATCTATCTTTCGGCTATTTCCATCCGCAAGCACATCAAAATTGCCTTTGTCACTCCCCACATCAAGGGTAGTCAGTTTTGGGAGCAGATTCACAACGGATTTACCAAGGCTATTAATGAATATAATATGGTGGATCTCACAACCGAGGTCTTCACCTACGACCAGTATGACCTCTACGATTGTCGCACCACCTACTCTAAGGTGCTGGCCTCCAAGCCCGACGCCGTGGTCATTGGCCCCACATTCAAGGACGAGACAATCCGCCTAACGCAGGCGCTCGACGAAAGCGGAACACCCTATGCCTACGTAGACTCAATGGTGGAGGGCACCAACCCCATGGCATTCTACTCGGCCAAGCAGGATTCATGCGGCTATCTGATTGCCAAACTTATCCACCAGACCACCCCAGCCGACGGCGAATATGCTCTGTTTCAGGCGATGAGGGTGGGCGACGAGAGCGCCAACAACACCATTCAGCGCAAGATTGGCTTCATGGATTTCTTCCACAAACACCGCCTTGGTGACAAGGTCCACAGGCTCAACTTCTCGCCCCTCGACGGAGGCTACAACGACAAGGCTCTGGCAGCCTTCTTTGCTGCTCACCCCAACGTGAAGGGTGCGGCTGTGTTGTCCTCGCGCGGTAGCATCATCGCAGAGAGCCTCAAACGCATCGGTATCAACGTGAACATCACCTGCCTCGACCTGACGGCAGACAACATCGCCGCCATGATGGATGGCCGTTTGGACTTCCTGGTTGGCCAGAGGCCCAATCTTCAAGGCTTCTTGGCGGTGGAGACGCTCCTTAAAAACCTCATTTGTGGCGGACGCCCCGAGGTGGAGAACTACATGCCCCTGGACATCATCACCCGCGAGAACATCGACTTCTACAAGGAGTATTATGTGCAAAATTCCACGGGGGGGGTGGAAATTAACACCCAGGTGGAAAAATAGAACATCACGAAAACTTAAACACAAACTAATACAACAACGAGAATGAAACGAATTTTAGCTTTTGTAGCATTGTGCCTGGTGGCGACCACCTCTTTCGCCGCCAAGGTCGACAAGAACATCACGGCCATTAAAGCACTGGCTGAGAGGGTTGTACCCTCCGTGGCTGACCACTTCGAGTGGAAGCTCCTGCCCGCCAAGGGTGGCGACCGTTGGGAGCTTTCGAGCGTGGGCGACAAGATCCTGATTGCAGGTAACAACGCCGGTTCGATGGCAACCGCCCTGAATCACTACCTCAAATACTACTGCCTCACGGAGGTGTCGTGGTATGCTGCCGACCCCGTTGTGTTGCCCGAGGTATTGCCCGCAGTGGATATTCCCGTGGCTGCAAAAGCACGAGTTAAAGACCGTTTCTTCCTCAACTACTGCACCTGGGGCTACACCATGCCCTGGTGGGGTTGGAACGACTGGGAGAGGCTCATCGACTGGATGGCCCTCAATGGTGTGAACCTCCCCTTGGCAATCACCGGCCAGGAGAGCATTTGGTACAAAGTGTGGAGCAGCCTCGGTTTGACCGACGAGGAGATCCGCAACTACTTCACCGGCCCCGCACACCTTCCCTGGCACCGCATGCAGAACATCGACTACTGGCAGGGCCCCCTTCCCAAGGGTTGGCTCGAAAGCCAGGAGGAGTTGCAGAAACAGATTGTTGCACGCGAGAGGGAGCTCAATATGCGCCCCGTGTTACCCGCCTTCGCAGGCCACGTTCCTGCCGAGTTGGCAAGGGTGATGCCCGAGGCTAAAATCACCAAGCTCAAACACTGGAGCGACTTCCCCGACGCAAACGCGTGCAGCTTCCTCGATCCTATGGATCCCACCTACACCAAAATCCAAAAACTCTTCCTCCAATTCCAGGAGCAGACCTACGGTACCGACCACGTCTATGGCATCGATATTTTCAACGAACTCACTCCCCCATCGTGGGAGCCCGAGTATCTCGCAAGGGTAAGCCGTCAGATTTATGAGAGTTTGCGCCAAGCCGACAAAAAGGCAGTATGGTTACAGATGGGCTGGCTCTTCTACCACAAAAGGCAAGACTGGACTCCCGAGCGTGTAAAAGCCTATCTTACTGCTCCCCCCATCAAGAACCAGTTGATGCTCGACTACTACTGTGAATTCTATGAGGTGTGGCCCACCGTGGAGAGTTTCTATGGCGTCCCCTTCGTTTGGTGCTACTTGGGTAACTTCGGTGGCAACTCGCCCCTGACCGGCAACATCAAGGAGGTTAATAGTCGTTTCGAGAACACCCTCGCCAATGTGGGCAATGTGAGTGGTATCGGCTCC
>JAFYRC010000143.1 GCA_017547065.1 Tidjanibacter sp. | reverse complement strand
CACTCATTTTCATAGTGTCTTGTGTCTATTATTTGTTATTTAATCACTTGTTTCCATTTTGGACCGCAACCGTTCTCGATGGCAGCCGTAGCTTGGGCCACGGAGGCAATTGAGGGTGCTGCGGAGAGGGTGGCCAAGCTTATGCCTTGCTGCTTGCCACCATAGATTTTGTTGCCACTCCAAGTGATGCTCGGAGCGGGCGAGGAGTAGAGATAGACAGCATAGTCGCTCGACGACTTACACACAATGGTGTTGTTGGTAATGGTGCTCTCCACCACCGGCTCGGTCTGTTCGTCCCTACCGGCGTAGTTGACGTGCATCGAGTAGCGACACCCAACGATGGTGTTGTTTCTCACAACGGCTCCACGAACCTGAGCATAGCCGCTCAACTCTGCATCTTTCTCGCCCCTCACGAGGCAGAGGGCCGTTTTGTAGCCACTGCCACGCAGATTTTCCATATAGTTGTTCTCCACCAGATGACGCTCGCCAATGACGCGCACACCGCCCGTGTTGGAGGCATTATCGCCAAGGAAGTAGTTGCCCCTAACGGTGCAATCGTTTCCGTGGCGCAGTGTGAGCACACCCTCGGAGGCCCTGAAAAGGTTGGCCTCGTAGAGGTTGCCACACGACTTGTTGGACACAATCTCCGTTTCGCCATTACACTTGTAGAAGTAGTTACCCCTCACGGTGCAGTTGGCGGGCTCAAGCGAGTAGTCGCTCGTGCCGATGCGGATTGTTTCCTGACCATTCGCCCCATCATCTATGGAGTGTGGGCGACTGAAATAGTTATTCTCAATAGTGTGATTGGAGATAAGGTTATCCTCCATCCACACAACCAAGAGAGTACCCATATTGCGTTTGTCGGCAAAGTAGCAATTCCTCACGGTGTTACCACTACCATAAATCGATACCCACTTGTAGTCCTTGGTGCTCTCGGATGTGTTGTAGCCCGTGATGGCACACTCGCTCACCACCACATTAGAAGAGCCCTTTTCCACCGTAATGGGGGTTTTCGAGGGATCTTTCCACCACAAGTTCTCCACAACTATCCACTCTCCAGTCACACTCACGGACGACTTGCCGGTGAATACGACCTCACCACCCTGCTCGCCGGTGAGCACCACGGGTTTGGAACTTGTCCCCTTGGTGTTTAGCGAGAACTGCACGTCGGCATAGGTTCCCTTGCGCCACACTATCGTATCGCCTGCCACAAGGTTGAGTCCGCCCAACTCCTCGGCCGAGCTAACCCACTTAACCCTTGCCGAATAAGTAGGCTCGTTGGGCGTTGTGGGAGTTTCCGGCTCCTGCGGCGTGGTTGGCTCTTCGGGCTCTTCGGGAGTATCATTTGGTCCTTCGGGCTGCGATGGGTTTTCGGGATTTTCGGAAGGTTTGTCAGAGCCGCCATTGTCGTTCTTATTCTGCTCCTCCTTTTGCACAGGCTCGGGAATAACAAAATCCACCCTGGTACACCCACCCAAAGCGAGCATACCAACAAGTAGCAGAATCAACAATTTTGTCCCTTTCATTCCTTCTCTTTCTTATGTGCCTACTCCTGCCCGATGCCTACACATCGGACAGGAGCGCACACAAAATTACTATTTAGCGATACTATATATCACTAATTCATAGGTTTAGACCAATAAACATCCATTGTAATCGTCGATGTCTTCGGCAAGTTGCTGGCCGAAGTAGGCTCAGGGCTTATCGACTTAACATAGATAAAGCCTGTGTTGCGAATCTCACTATTAGACGATGTTTTCAACTGT
>JAFYRC010000142.1 GCA_017547065.1 Tidjanibacter sp. | reverse complement strand
GGTGCCCGAAGGGCGGGGGCGTCTGTCCGACGGTTGACGGTCGACGGTTGACGGTTGACGGGCAGGAAAGGGCAGAAAGGGTATTCCCCCTCTAAGTTAGAGGGGGTGCCCGAAGGGCGGGGGCGTCTGTCAGTTTCTGCTCTTTCTGCTCTTTCTGCCATTAGGGCTGTTATGGTGGATTTTAGACAAAAAAACAGTTTTCGTCTAAAATTCTCAAGTCTCAAGTCTCAATTCTCAATTTAATTTCTTATTTTTGCGGCCGTAATAAAAGACGTTCTATACTATGTTCAGCAGAAGATTTTTGAGAATTAAGGTTGTCAAAGCACTCTATGCGCACCAGACTGGTGCCGCCGACTCCGTTGCTATCGAGGAGAAAGAACTCCTCAAAGGTATCGACAAAGATTATGACCTCTATCACTACATCCTCTCGCTGATTGCCGAGGTGAAACGCTATGCCGAGGAGCGCATCGAGCTCGCGCGCAACAAGCACCTCCCCACCGAGGAAGATCTCAATCCCAATCTGAAATTTGTGACCAACGAGGTTATTGCCCGCATCGAGGCCGATGCCGAGCTGGACCACATTTTGGCCATTAAGAAACTCGGTTGGGCAGCCTATCCCGAGCTTATCAAGCACCTCTACGTGAAGATGACCGAGGCCGACTACTTCAAGGAGTATATGGCCTCCGATAAACGTACCTTCGCCGAGGACAGGAAACTCGTGGAGGAGTTCTACATCCAGACCGTGCAGGACAACGAGATGCTCTGTGGTATCCTCGAGGAGAACAGCATCACTTGGGGCGATGCCATTGACTTTGTGTTGATTATGGTGCTCCGCACGCTGGGCGCAATGAAGGCTTCGCAGGAGAAACTTCCCTTGCAGCCCCAGTTTAAGGGCGACGAGGACAAGGCTTTCGTTAAGCGCCTGTTTGCCGAGGCTGTGGTTGGCTACAAGGAGAACCTCTCAATTGTGGAGCAGTTTACCAAGAACTGGGACATTGAGCGCATCGCCGTCATGGACAACGTGATTATGACCACCGCTCTGGCCGAGTTGCAGAACTTCGACTCGATTCCCGTGAAGGTAACCCTCGACGAGTTCATCGAGATTGCCAAGTATTACAGCACCATGGGCAGCAGCACCTTCATCAACGGTATCCTCGACAAGATTGTCGAGCAGCTCACCGCCGAGGGTAAGATCAACAAGAGTGGCCGTGGCCTCGTGGAAATCTAAACAGCTGACACGGATGAATATCCCCAATAAAAATAACTCCACAAGACGGCTTGCTACGGCAGGCCGTTTTTGCATAACCCTGGTGCTCACCGTGGCCTGCCTTTTGTGTGTGGGATGCGGAGCGAGGGGCGGGCGCAAGTCTTCGTCTGCGGAGCAGAAGAGGGTAGCGCTTGAGGGGTTGCAGGGCGTGGATGTGGCCGCTGTGGAGGTTGCCGACACTATCAACTTTGGCCGAGTGAGGACGGGAGAGGTGGTGAGCCGCACATTTGCCCTCCACAACACCACTCAGCGTCCCATGGCCGGGGTGGGCCCCCAAACGTCGTGCGGCTGCTTGTGGCTCGACTACGATAAGGCTGCCGTGCCTGCGGGTGCGAAGTTGGCTGTGGAGATGACCTTCGACTCGGCGGGATATGACTATTTCGTGCCCCGCTCGTTCTACATCACCACAACCCTCTCCGAAAAGGCCAAAAAAGTGGTCGTTGTGGCCACTATGGAGTAGGCCCGTTTGGCAGTGTCAACTAAAAGACGTACATTTGTGTGTTGGAACAAAAGTTTAACTAAAAATAAATAGATAAAATTATGATGAATGTAATGCTTCAGGCAGGTGCAGTAGCTCCTGCAGCCGCACAGGGTGGTAGTATGTGGAGCTCGCTCCTTATGATCGTGATGCTCTTTGTTGTGATGTATTTCTTTATGATTCGTCCCCAGCGCAAACAGCAGAAGGAGCTCGAGAACTTCCGTAACTCGTTGGCTAAGGGTCAGAAGGTCATCACCGCTGGCGGTATCTATGGCGTTGTTAAGGAGGTCAACGAGCGTGACATCCTTATGGAGGTTGACGGCAACGTAACTCTTCGCGTTGACAAGACTGCCATTATGCGCGATCCCCGCCAGTAGAGCGTATCTTGTGGGTGCTTTTTGCACCGCACAGCGATAGGGCGAGTTCCTCATTTGCGATAAGCAAACTGCGGACTCGCCTTCTTGTTTGGCACAAAAATCCCTCCGCAATCTACGCTCTACTACCTCACTTGAGCCGGCAGACCGAAAAAAAGTAAGGCGCACCGAGTTCTGTGCGCCTTCTTTGTGTT
>JAFYRC010000141.1 GCA_017547065.1 Tidjanibacter sp. | reverse complement strand
GCTGAAAAATAAATATCAAACGTTTACACGAAATATACAAGAAAAACACTGCAAAATCGAACAGTTTCCTCATATTTTTATGAGTAAATAGTGCTATTTCATAATTGATTTATCCATTTACTTTTCTGCGCCTCTATTGTATAATATAGCCAATTAGATTGTTTAGGAGGACGAACGTTATGTTTATTTGGTGTAAACACAGAAATTTTGCCTATGAAGCAACTCTCCTTTTTTTTGTTCAACAATGTAAACTAACACTCAAAAGAACACTATGAAAAAGGCACTTATTACTATTGCGGGCGCATTGGGTTGCGCCCTTGTCGGCGGACTCGGTGCAGTCGCCGTGCTCAAAAGCGAAGCTCCCGTGGTGGTGGCGCAAGACTCCACCGCCCCATCCGATAGCCCTGTGGAGGCCTCCATGTCCGGAGCACAAGGGCTCAACCACTTCACCGCCTACGCCAAGGAGAACTATCCCGATCTCACCTATGCGGCCGAGAATGCTGTGCAGGCTGTGGTGAACGTGGAGGTTGTGATGACCGTAAGGGGGCAGAGCTCCTACGACCCATTCTTCCAATTCTTTGGCATACCGCAGGGCTACGGAGCCCCCTCCACCCGTGAGGCGAAGGCCGGTGGCTCGGGTGTGATCATCACCGAGGATGGCTACATCGTGACCAACAACCACGTGGTGGATAATGCCACAAAGGTGAAGGTTAAGCTCTACGACGGTCGTTCCTTTGAGGCCAAAGTTGTGGGCACCGACCCCACCACCGACATTGCCCTGCTCAAAGTGGAGGCCAAGGAGTTACCCTTCCTGCGCTTCGGCTCGTCGGACGCCTTGAGGCTCGGCGAGTGGGTGCTGGCCATAGGCTCGCCCTTCGACCTGCAATCGACCATCACCGCAGGTATCGTGAGTGCCAAGGCCCGCAATCTGGGTGCCATCCCCTCGCAATATAGCATCGAGTCGTTCATCCAGACCGACGCAGCCGTAAACCCCGGTAACAGCGGTGGTGCATTGGTCAACACGGCGGGCGAATTGGTGGGTATCAACACCCTCATCCAGTCGCAAACGGGAAGCTACATTGGCTACTCCTTTGCCGTGCCGAGCAGTATTGTACAGAAGGTTGTGGTCGACCTGAAAGAGTATGGCATTGTGCAGCGCGCACTATTGGGCGTTCAGTATCAGGAGATTAACGACGACTTTATAGAGCGCATGGGCGAACAGACCGGCATTAGCGAGATTGGTGGTGCCTACGTTGCCGAGGTGACCAAAGATGGCGCAGCCGAGGCCGCCGGCATACTCAAAGGCGACATCATTCTCTCCATCGACGGAGTAAAAATCGACTCATCGGCCCGCCTGAGCGAAATCATTGGCAAGCACCGTCCCAACGACAAGGTTAAAATTTCGTTAAAAAGAGGTGACAAAGTGAAACAAATTGAAGTAACTCTGCGTAATAGGGCAGGAAAGACCGAACCGATAAGCAAAGATGAAGTGCTTGTGGCCGGTGCACTCGGTGGCGAATTCGCCGAGGTGAGCGCCAAAGTGGCAAGGCAGTTTGGAATTGAGGGCGGCGTGAGAGTAACAGCCGTCAAAGAGGGAGGTTTTTTGGCGAAAGCCAGGGTTAGGCCCGGATTTATCATCACCCACATCAACGAGAAAGCCGTGAATGAGGTGGCCGACTTGGAGCGCATCAGCGACAAGATCACCTCGGTGGACGGAATTTACCCCTCCACAGGCCGTGCAGCAAGCTACTCGCTCGTGGAGTAGGTCCACAGCGGTAGGCACACACAAAAGGTGAGCGGTGGTGATTGACAGAAAAGACGATTACAACAAGAAGAATTATAGAAAGAGAAGAAAATGAGGCAGTTAAAAATCACAAAATCTATCACCAACCGCGAGAGCGCATCGTTGGACAAGTTTCTCCAGTAGATCGGTAAGGAGGAACTCATCACCGTAGAGGAAGAGGTAGAGCTCGCCCAGCGAATCCGCAAGGGCGACCAGGAGGCCCTCGAGAAACTCACCAAAGCAAACCTTCGCTTTGTGGTGTCGGTGGCCAAGCAGTACCAGAACCAGGGCCTTTCGTTGCCCGACCTTATCAACGAGGGTAACCTCGGTCTGATCAAGGCAGCCGAGAAGTTCGACGAGACCCGTGGTTTCAAGTTCATCTCCTATGCTGTGTGGTGGATTCGTCAGTCGATTTTGCAGGCCCTCGCCGAGCAGTCGCGTATCGTACGTCTGCCCCTCAACCAGGTAGGCTCGCTCAATAAGATCAACAAGGCCTTCGGTCGCTTCGAGCAGGAGAACGAGAGGGTTCCCTCACCCGAGGAGTTGGCCGACATGCTCGACATCCCCAAGGAGAAGGTTTCAGACACCCTGCGTGTGTCGGGCCGCCACGTGTCGGTGGACGCTCCCTTTGCCGATGGCGAGGACAACAACCTCTTGGACGTGTTGGTGAATGCCGACTCGCCCAACGCCGATAGGGGCCTCATTAACGAGTCGCTGGCTACCGAGGTTGACCGCGCACTGGACACCCTCACCGACCGTGAGAAGGATATCATCAAGTACTTCTTCGGCATCGGCTGCTCGGAGATGACCTTGGAGGAGATTGGCGAGAAGTTTGGCCTCACACGCGAGCGTGTGCGTCAGATTAAGGAAAAAGCTATCCGCCGCCTGCGCCACAGCAGCCGCAGCAAACTCCTGAAATCATATCTTGGATAAGAGATAAAAAAAGAGGCCTGAATTCAGGCCTCTTTTTTTTATCGACGGTTGACGGTTGACGGTTGACAAAAAAAAGCAGAGATTAAAAAGGGAATTTTGTGCCAAACAAGAAGGCGAGTCCGCAGTTTGCTTAACGCAAATGAGGAACTCCGCCTATCGAACGCAGCAGTCGCCCGCCACATGCATTTTTGAAAAGTGTATTTTTGCGAGGGGAATTTTGTGCCAAACAAGAAGGCGAGTCCGCAGTTTGCTTAACGCAAATGAGGAACTCGCCTATCGCAGAGCGGTGCAAAATTCGCCCACAAAAATCACTTTTATTTGTCGCGTCGATAAAGGAAACGCTTAATCTTCATCGTAGGGGTTTTCTCGAAACCGTCCTTCTGCTCCTCAACCTGAGCCACACGAGCAAACTTACCAACACGCGAGTTTACGTGGTCGCGAATCTCGCGCATAATCTCGTCGTACTTGGCCGACACGTTGCCCTTGAACTCCGAAAGACGTTCTTCGAGCTTCTCCTTGTCGAGAGCCACAAGGGCCACAAGGGTACCCTTATCGGCCACAACACTCGACTCGGTAACGAGTGCGTGGGTATTGATAACACTCTCAATCTCTTCGGGATAGATATTCTCGCCCGACGAGCCCACAATCATATTGTTGACCCTACCTTTGATTGCGAGGTAGCCCTTCTTGTCGAACACACAGAGGTCCTTGGTGCGGAACCAGCCATCCTCGGTGAAAGCCTCAGCGGTAGCCTCGGGGTTCTTGAAATAGCCCTCCATGATACAGGGGGTCTTAACCACAAGCTCACCCTCACCCGTTTCGGGGTTCTGGTTGATGAGCTTACCCTCCACGTGGAGTGCCGCCAAACCTACGGCCTGCAATCGGGTTTTGAATGGGGGTGCACCATAGATGAGGGGTGCGGTTTCGGTAAGTCCATAGCCAATGGCGTAGGGGAACTTGGCCTCACGCATGTAACGCTCGGTCTCCCAATCCACCTTGGCGCCACCGATACCAAAGAAGCGTACTCGGCCACCGAAGAGTTTTTTCATTGCCATACCTGCCACACAGTGGAGCAGTTTGCGGAAGATACCCACCGAGTAGATGGAGGCCATCAGTTTGGACTTCGTGAAGCGACCCTTCACCTGACTGCGGAACACTTTTTCCATAATCAGGGGCACCGAAAGGATGATGGTGGGACGCACGCTCTTGAAGGCGGGCATCAGAGCCGAAGCCGTGGGCGGACGGTCGAGGTAGACCACCTGCGAGCCGTGGCTGATGGGAAGGAGCAAGCCCAGCGAGCACTCGTAGGTGTGTGCCAATGGGAGGATGCTCAGGAAGACGTCGTTCTCGTCCACGTTCTGCATGTCGTAGCAGAGTTCCACCTGGGTTGTGAGGGCTCGGTGAGTGAGCATTACACCCTTGGGGGTGGAGGTGGTACCAGAGGTGTAGATGATAGCCGCAAGGTCCTCGGGCTTGGGATCAACGGGAGCAACATACTCCTCGCAGGTGCGATTGAGTACACCGAGGTTTTTGGTGCGGATGACGATGTTCATCCTCTCGATGGTCTCAGGCGAGAGCTTGGTGTAGAGCTTGTCGCTCACGCAAAGTGCTTTTGCCTCGGAGTGTTCGATGATCTTATCGAGTTCGGCACCGGAGAAGTCGGGCAGGATGGGCACGATGACCATACCGGAGCTTACGGCTGCAAAGTAGCACACGCCCCAGTTGGGCATACTGCTGCTCAACAGAGCAACCTTATCGCCCGAAGCAACACCTGCACCCGAAAGGAGCTCGCTGACATACTTCACCCTATCGGCCATCTCGCCATAGGTCATGCTCTCGCGCTCGAACATCGACAGAGCGGTGTTCTTGCTCCACTTGCGGACACTATGGTTGAATAGTTGTTTTAGAGTTTCGATTTTCATTTTCTTATCTAAAATATTTAGTGTACCTTTGAGGTTGTTCTCCGACACACATGTCGGGAACATCAGCAAAAGTAGTATAATTATCCCGACAATACATCGAAGGTAGCAAAAATCGGTGGAATGTTCAAAACCGAAAAAATATCGAACTTGATGGCCTCCGCGGGGTTTGACGCGTGGGGAGTTGTCCGTGCGGAGAAACTCTCCGATGCCAAAGCCCGATTTGAGGCTTGGCTGTCGGACGACAACGCTCCCGACCTCCACTACCTCCATCGCAACGTCGACAAAAGGTTTGACGCCACCCTTCTGTTGGAGGGAGCCAAGAGCATTATCGTGGGCGCCGTGAGCTACAAAAACGCCTTCTCAATGGGCTACGAGGCCGATTTCGATGCACGCATAGCCTCCTATGCTCTCACCAACGACTACCACACCACGCTCAAAGAGATGTTCCGCGAGGTGGCCACGGGGCTGGGCATCACCGACCACAAGTCTGTGAAAATCTGCGTCGACAGCACCCCTTTGGCCGAAAAGAGCCTCGCAAGGCTTGCCGGCATTGGTTGGACAGGGCGTAACTCGCTGATTATAAACCCCAAGCTCGGCTCGTTCATCAATCTCGGTGCGCTCATTCTGACCGACGAGTGCGACACATACAGCGCCCCCTACGAAGAGGACGGATGTGTGGGTTGTGGTCGCTGTTTGCTACGATGCCCAACGGGAGCAATTAACCCCACAAGGACGATAAACACAACACTTTGCATATCAAACAGAACTGTTGAACCGAGTGGTAAACTGGCCGATTTCGACACCAAAGGCTGGGTGTTCGGGTGCGACGAGTGCCAGAGCTGCTGCCCCCACAACGCCACCGCCCCACTCCACGTCAACCCCCGTTTCAACACCCTCATTAACCCCCTCGACTACGACGCCCACTTCTGGGCCAACATCTCACCCGAGGAGGGTCAAGCCATCTTTGGTGCTACACCCCTGGCGAGGAAATTCAAAAAATAGACCACCCATGGGGTGAAACTTCAAGAAAAATTCATACTTTTGTGTGTACGTCCACAGAATGCGGACGAGCTACGGCCATTCAACAAACACAACAGACCTATGAATTTCGGAAAACTTCGCCTTCTTACTCTCCTGCTCGCCCTTTGCGTCGGCATGACCGCCCATGCCCAGACCTTCCACAAGAAGATCCATGGCTATGTGAAGGATACCGCAGGCAAGCCCATCGAGGGCGTGGCCGTGAGCGACGGCTATTCGGTGGTGGCAACCAACAGCAAGGGATACTACTCCTTGAAGGTGTCGGCCGACACTTGGTACATCTACTACTCCACCCCCGCGGAGTACCGTGTGGAGGTCAACGAGTTTGGCCAACCATGCTTCTGGAAGGAGTTTCCCACTCCCTCGCCCCGCGTGGACTTCACACTCACACCCCTCGAAGGTGGCAAAGAGGAGAAATTTGCTCTCTTCACCTTTGCCGACCCGCAGGTCTACTCGCAGGGTAACCTCAACCGCTTCCTAGGCGAGGCCGTGCCGGGCATTGCAGCCCATGCCGAGAGCCTCAATCTGCCCCTCTATGGTATCACGCTGGGCGACATCATCTTCAACACCGACAACTTCAAGTGTAGCCACATGATGGACGACATGAGGGATGGATTCTCGGTGGAGAAGGTCGGCATGCCCGTGTTCCAGATTATGGGCAACCACGACCACAACGAGTTTAACGCCTCCAACCCACTGGTGGCCGACGAGCGTAGCTCCGACACTAACATCAAGGCCCAGCGCGACTTTGAGAGCGTTTTCGGTCCCGTGGACTACTCATTCAACCGTGGCGATGCGCACATCATCGGCATGCGCAACGTGATTTTCTCGTCGCCCACAACCTCCTCCACCCACAACTACCACCTCGGCTTTACCGACCGACAGTTTGAGTGGCTCAAACAAGACCTCGCACTCGTGCCGAAGGACAAACTCATCCTCTTCTGCGTCCACATTCCCCTCTTCGACGAGAAGAGCAAACACATCGCCTCGCTCAATACGGATACCAACGTGGAGGAAGTGCTCGCCCTGCTGAGCACCTACGACAACGTGCACATCCTCTCGGGCCACGAGCACCGACAGACCAACTACACAAACTCCTATGGTATCAAGGAGCACAATGCCGCCTCGGTGGCAGGTGCATGGTGGGCTGCGTGTATGGGTGCCGACGGCGTACCCAACGGTTTCAATGTCTTTGTAGCCGATGGCAACCACCTGGTGGACGGATACTTCTATGGCTACACCAAGGGCTCTTCAACCCGCAATCACCAGATGCGCCTCTACCGCGGTAATGCCGTAACGGGTGGCCCCATCGAGGGCGAGAATAAGAACCTGACCAAGGGCTACTACGGCTTTAACTTCGGCGACGACGGGCTGCTGGCCAACGTCTACAATGCCGACAGCGAGTGGCGCATTTCGGTCTACGAGGACGGCGTCTACTCGGGCGATATGACCCTCCTGCCCGCCGAGGAGCCCCCATTCAAGGAGCTCGTGGGCGACCTCTCCTACAACAATCCCCGCCGTGTGGCCGATGGAGTTGCAACAGGCCATGACTTTTGGGTTACGGGCTACCTGATGGGCGTGATGGGTCGCACCACCGCCAATGGTGGCTACAAGCCCTGCAAGCACATGTACTACTACAAACTCAAAAACAAGGACTCGGCGATAAAGGTTGTTGCCACCGACTGCTGGGGTAACACCTACGAGGAGAGCACCATAACCGTGGGCACCGACTACACCACCGCTGTGAGGCCCAACTAAACTCGAAATAATAAAACAAACGCAAATACAACTATGAAACTAAAACACCTATTACCCCTATTGCTCCTGGCTGTCGGTTTTGCAAGTTGCACCCCCGACAATGGCGACGACGGCCCTCAGAGCAAACCTCAACTTACACTCTCAACCTCGCCTCTGCTGACAATTGCCACAAGCGGCACGGACATCTACTTCCCCGAGTGGACTTCGGACGCAACGGTGTCCATTAACGGCATCCCCACACAGGTTGGCACCATCAATGCCGGCGAGCCCCAAACGGCCAACTTTGAGATTCCCGAGGGAACAACTGCGCCCTACAGCGTAATTTACCCCCATGTGGAGGGTAGCACCGTCGAGAAACCCATTGTGGTGATTCCCTCGCAGCAGAGCCTCCGCCCCGAGGTCTTCGACTTCGCCTCGATGCCCATGTGTGCAGTTGTGTCGAGTGGCACCACCGCTACCATGCGCCACATGACCAGCGCCGTGGTTTTCGACCTCAAATCGACAACCCAGGGTACCACCACCATCAGCAAGATTGTCTTTACATCGCTCGACGACTCCAAACTGTCGGGTACCTTTGAGGTGAACTGCAACTTTGCATCCTTGAAGGCCACCACCGACAACACCAACACCATCACATATTTTCTGCCCAACAACTTTACCATCTCCACCGAGAGGCCCCAGACCATCCGCCTGCAGATCCCCTACGGCAAGCACGGCAACTGCCAGATTGAGATCTTCGACATCGAGGGTAAGTCGTTGAAGATGAAGTGGGACAACGTGGATGCACAGGGTGGCTTTGTCTACAAGTTCAACACCGTGGAGTACACACCCGACTGCTCCGTTACCCTCGGTAAGCCCAACAGCAACGAGAACAACTCGGCTCCCATCTTCGAGAAGGTGTATGGCTACGTTAAGGACACCGCAGGCAATCCCGTGGCAGGTGTGGCTGTGAGCGACGGTTTCACAGTTGTATCGACCGACAGCAATGGCTATTACAGCCTGAAAGTGTCGACCGACACTTGGTATATCTACTACTCCACCCCCGCAGAGTATCAGGTGGAGGTCAACCAGTATGGCCAGCCCTGCTTCTGGAAGGAGTTCCCCACTCCCTCGCCCCGTGTGGACTTCACCCTCACCCCCATTGCCGGCGGTAAGGAGAAGAAATTCGCTCTCTTTGCATTTGCCGACCCCCAGGTTTACTCCTCGGGCAACCTCAACCGTTTCTTAAAGGAGGCTGTCCCTGGCATCGCAGCCCACGCAAACACGCTCGACTATCCCAAGTATGGTATCACCCTCGGCGACGTTATTTTCAACACCGACAACCAGAAGTGCACCCACATGATGGACGACATGAGGGATGGTTTTTCGGTGAGCAAGACCGGCATGCCCGTGTTCCAAATCATGGGTAACCACGACCAGAACGAGTATGATGCCAGCCATCCTCTGGTGGTTGACTCCCGCAGCTCGGACATCAACATCAAGGCCCAGCGTGACTTTGAGACTATGTTTGGCCCCGTGGACTACTCCTTCAACCGTGCCGACGCCCACATCATCGGTATGCGTAACGTGATCTTCTCGTCGGCCACCTCTTCCTCGTCGAGCAACTACCACCTCGGTTTCACCAACCGACAGTTTGAATGGCTCAAACAGGACCTCGCACTCGTACCCAAGGATAAACTCATCCTCTTCTGCGTGCACATTCCCCTCTTCGACGAGAAGAGCAAAAACATCGCCTCGCTCAACACCAGCACCAACGTTCAGGAGGTGCTCAACCTGCTGAAAACCTACCCCAACGTACACATCCTCTCGGGCCACAAACACACCCAGCAGAACTATGTGAACGCACAGGGTATCAGGGAGCACAACATCGCATCAGTTGCGGGTGCTTGGTGGATTTCGTGTGTGTGTGGCGACGGAACGCCCAACGGTTTCAACGTCTTCGTAACCGAGGGCAACAAGCTCTCCGAGGAGTATTTCTATGGCTACACCGCAGCCACCTCCTCGCGTGAGAAACAGATGCGCCTCTACCGTGGTAATGCCGTAACGGGCGGCCCCATCAGTGGCTCCAACCCCAACAACACCATGGGTTACTATGGCTTCAACTTTGCCGACGATGTAATCCTCGCCAACGTCTACAACGCCGCCAGCGACTGGAAAATCTCGGTATATGAGGACGGCGTCTACTCGGGCGACATGACCCTCCTGCCCGCCACACAGCCCGCCATCGGCGCGCTCATTGGCGACTACACCTACGACAACCCCCGCCGTGCAGCCGACGGCACCATCACCGGCCACGACTTCTGGGTTGCAGGCTACATGCTGGGCGTGTTGGGTCGCACCACCTCCAATGGTGGTTGGGCCGAGTGCCAGCACATGTATCAGTACAAGCTCAAAAACAAGAATGCGACCATCAAGGTTGTTGCCACCGACAGCCTCGGCCGCACCTATGAGGAGAGCACCATCACCGAGGGTTCCGACTACACCGCAGCCGTGAAGCCCTCCTAATGGTTTCAAACAAAAAAAGTAGAAGCCCCGAAGGTTGTCCTTCGGGGCTTCTGCTTTTATCACATCACAGACCTACTCAAACGCTTTGAGCACCTGGGCCATTTTGTCGGCAATCTTGTCGTTGCAGAGGTTACCAATGCTACCCTCGTGGGTGTGGTGCACCTCGCGGGTGGGGGTATAGCGTCCCTCCTGCACCGCAACGCCCACCTGGCGGTAGGCCT